>DUCC01000010.1 GCA_012959995.1 Acidimicrobiia bacterium | reverse complement strand
TCGTTGTTGAAGAACCCGCTGGCTCTACAACCGGGTCGCTGCTCATAGAACACCCCGCAGCGAGCAAAGCAGTTAATAAAATATGAACAAAAATCTTTCTAGCCAGCATTGTCTGAGAGTACAAGATGGTTAGTGGCAGCGCTAACCGCTGACCAGAATCCTTAACTCCTAATGGGGTAAGCGGTACGGTCGCAGACGGGCCGTAAGGCAAAGCTGGAAACCATGCGGGTGACACCCGGCAGTTGCGCCAAATGGGTGCGGTGCAAGTCTTCATAGTCGGCTACATCGTTTATTACTACCCGCAAGAGGTAGTCGAACCCGCCGGCCATCAAATGGCAACTCATGACCTCGGGTCGAGCAGCTACCGCTGCTTCGAAAGTATCAAGGGTGTCTTCGTCTTGGCCAGACAAGGTGATTTCTACAAACACGTTGGTGCCTAAGCCCACCCGTTTGGGGTTAACCAAAGCCACGTATCGGTCGATGAAACCGTCTTGTTCTAAACGCCGTACTCGGCGCAAACAAGCAGAGGGGGAGAGGTGCACGGCCTCGGCCAGGTCAACGTTGGCCAGGCGGCCATCTTGTTGCAGTAAATCAAGGATGGCACAATCAACGGCGTCTAGAGAATCTGTTGCACTATTCATATAACAGAGCATAACTTATTGATGGATAGTTGCGTTAAATAGCGTGAATCGCACTATATCCACAATCGTCAAGCGTCGCTTTTGGTTTAGTCTTTGTCTATTGGGCGCAAAAGGTACCCCTGTTTAAGGAGCATTTCATGGATATCGGTATCCCCGCAGAAATTAAAACCGCAGAGCGCCGGGTAGGTATGACCCCCGGAGTCGCCGGTGAACTCACCGCACGAGGCCACCAAGTAACCATTCAAACCGGAGCCGGCGAAGGCGCTGGGTTCAGCGACGCCGACTACAAAGCAGTTGGTGTACAAACTGTTGACGGCGCTGAAGCCGTTTTTGATGCTGCCGAAATGATTGTCAAGGTAAAAGAACCCCAAGCTGTGGAACGGGCCATGCTGAAGCCTCACCACACGCTGTTTACTTACCTGCACTTGGCCGCTGACCGCCCCCAAACCGATGACCTGATTAACAGTGGCGCTACCTGCATCGCTTACGAAACGGTCACTGATCACGCTGGGCGACTTCCCCTTTTGGCTCCCATGTCGGCTATCGCCGGTCGCATGGCTATCCAAGCCGGCGCCCACGCTCTTGAAGCTACCCAAGGCGGCGCAGGCCTGCTGCTCGGTGGCGTACCTGGGGTGCGCCCCGGCAAAGTGGTAGTTATCGGAGGCGGCGTGGTAGGCGAAAACGCCGCCGAAATGGCGGTCGGCCTGGGCGCTGACGTTACTGTTTTAGATCGCAGTCCGGCCGTGCTCGACGGCCTCGCCAAACGCTTTAACGGTCGAGTGCGTACTGTGTACTCCACCAAAGACGAACTCGAAGCCTCAGTGTTTGACGCCGATTTAGTAGTGGGTGCCGTATTAGTTAAGGGCGCCAAAGCCCCTCGCTTGGTTACCCGAGCCATGTTGTCGCACATGCGCCCCGGTTCGGTTCTGGTTGACGTAGCCGTTGACCAAGGCGGCTGTTTTGAAACCACCAAAGCAACCACTCACCTTGAACCCACTTTTGTGGTGGATGGCGTAGTGCATTACTGCGTAGCCAACATGCCCGGCGGTGTTCCGCGCACGTCGACCCAAGCGCTTTCTAACGCCACCTTGCCTTTCACTTTGGCTCTGGCGGACCAAGGCACCACCGCGGCTCTGCAAGCCGATGCCCACTTGTTGAACGGACTCAACGTATGCGGTGGCCAAATAACCGACCGTGCCGTGGCCGACACCTTTGGCCTTGACTTCGTGGACCCTCTCCAAGCGTTAGAAAACCGCTAACCCGGTTATTTCTTATTAAAGTCGGCTTTTAAGCAGTGCCCGGGTGCGGGCGTTTTCGCCGTCGTTGCGGCCGAACTCTAAAGCAGCAAAGTCGGTGGTGCCGGCTGCTGCTAAGGCATCTAGTTGTTCAGTGACCGAATCTTCGTCGCCCACAATGGCCACGTCGCCGGGTTGGGCGGCTCCTTCACGGTCCAACATGGCTCGGTAACTGGGTAACTGGCCGTAGATAGCAAACATTTCTGACATCATCTGGCGCACCTCGGCCTCGTCGTCGGTGACACAGGTCGGCAGGCTGCACATAATGCGGGGCGCTGAACGGCCGGCATCAGTGGCCGCCTGGTTGATTATTGGGGCAATATGTTCGGCAATAGTTTTGGGCCCTACCATCCACAAAATGGTGCCGTCCGAGCGTTTCCCGGCCACCTTCAGGGCCTGTTCTCCCAAAGCTGCCACCATGACCGACGGGGCATCACCGGGACGTTCCGTAGCAATATGTGCGGTAAAAGCTTCACCGTCGTAGTCGACTGCTCCGGTTTCTAACAACGGGTTCAACACCTCAAGGTAATCAATGAGGTGACGAATGGGCTTGTCAAAAGACATACCGAGCATGCCTTCCACTACCGGGCGGTGCGACAAACCAATACCTAAGACCAGCGGCTGTTCACCCATGGCCGCTTGGGTGGTTAAGGCCTGCCCGGCCAACATGGTGGGGTGCCGAGGGTAAGTAGGGATAACCGCCGTGCCGAGTTCCATCTCACCGGTTTGTCCGGCCAACGAAGTAAAAAGCGTTAACGCGTCAACGAGGCCGGTTTGAGCCACCCACCAGCCGGCGAAACCTTCTTCGGCTGCTTGGACAGCGTGGTCACGCATCTTGCCAAGGTCGGGGGGAGAAAGAAGGGCTGAAGCATTCAATGAAATACGCATAGTGGTTAACTCCTTGCCTCTGCGGCAGTTTTGATTTGGTCAGAAAATTTTGTGATGAACTTCTGTGCAGTAGAGATAAAAGTATCGCTGGCTTCTTCGGGGAGAGGGTCGATGAGTAGTGCCCAAGCCATAAGGCAGCCGTTGTCTTGTTCGGTAAAAGCGGTAGTGCCTTCGTAGAGGGCTACCGGTGCCCCGGTGAGTTTATAGACCCGTCGCCATGGCGGTTCGTAGGAAATAACCTCTTCGTGAAGGTCTAAGCCGCCTAAAGAAAAATCAAAGGTGGCACCCAATCCATGGGGAGCCGGGTGGCCTTCTTGCGTGTAGCCACCGGTGCCGGCCACCATGAGGTCCAGCATGGTTTTCCAAGCCACCGACCGGGTGGCCGCGATCTGGCGTTCCACTACAAAAGTTACGTACTCTTTTTTGACATACGGGGCGGCAGGACGAGTCACCCGATGAGCATGACACACGGCTCGGCTTACTCCCAAGCCCAAGTAGCCAAAGGTACGGGTCGGGTGTAAAGATGCCTCCATGAGCGACCAACAAGTACGTGACGAATTATCCCAACTTGAGGGCTACACCTTTGAAGACAAACCGTGGGTAACGCCGAAACCTTTAAGCGAATGTCGGGTGGCTGTGGTGACCACGGCGGGCTTGACCGTAGACAACAACGCCGATTGGAACCCCGGCGACCAGGCCTTTACTTTGTTGCCTGGTGATCGGCGAGATTTTACTTTGGCCCATTTCAGCCCCAACTTTGACCGCATTGGTTGGGTAGTGGACCCCAACGTGGTGTTGCCGTTGGACCGCCTTGACGAAATGGCCGCCGAGGGGGTTATCGGCTCAGTGGCTGATGTACATGTTTCGTTTATGGGGGCACAAATAGACCACACGTTAGAAACCATTCGCCTCGACACTGGCCCAGCGGCCGCTAAAGCTTTACTCGACGACGACGTGGACTTGGTGCTACTCACCCCGGTTTGACCGTTGTGCACGCGTACCGTGGGTACGCTCGCTTCCGTTTTAGAACAAGCCGGTATGGCCACCGTGACCTTGTCGCTCATTCGTCAACAAGTTGAAATAACGCAACCGCCGCGGGCCTTGCATTGCGAGTTTCCGTTGGGACGCCCGCTGGGTCGTCCCGGTGACCCCGAGTTTCAACGCAAAGTAATTGATGCCGCTTTTGCTTTATTGGAGGCTCCCGAAGGCCCGGTTTTGGTGGACTACCCCGAAGAGATTATTGATGATGCCGATGCACCGTTGTCGTGCGCCATTCCGCCGGCCGATACCAGCAATTTGCCCCCAGCTCAAGCCGAAGCAAAAGGGCTTTTGCCAGCCTGGCGGCGAGCTAACGAAATCTATGGCCGCACCACGGTAGGCAAGGTGGTTAAAGCGGAACAAGTGCCAGAAATGTTGGCGCTTTTTACCCGCATTGCCGGCGGCGAAGATTGGAAAGAAGTGGGTTTGCCGGGTGACCCCACCAAGGTGGCAGCCGACATTCGCAACTTCTACGAAGAAGCTGCTTTAGCCCTCAATGACGGGGTTCCGGGGGCCCGGCAAGCCGAATCATGGTTTGTAAACAACACCCGAGGCGGGGAAGTACTACAACGAGCCCGGATGGCTTTAAAAGAACAAAAAGCTGGCTTTTACTTTTGGTATTATCTGTTGCCGCTCACTCAACACCAAGACCTTGACAATGGTGCGGGTGATGACCGCTAGTCTTTGGGTAACTAACTGAGGATTTCATGGCCACCGACCAAGCACTAGCTGACCAACTGATAGACACCATCCGCGATTGGGTGAATCGTGACGTAATCCCTCATGTGGACGAGTTTGAACAAAGCGATGAGTTTCCCCAAGCCATGTTCGACCAAATGTGCGAGTTTGGTTTGTTTGGCGCCACCATTGCCGAAGAATACGGGGGCTTGGGTTTAGACATCACCACCTACACCCGGATCATTGAAGAACTCTCCCGGGGCTACATGTCGCTAGCCGGCATTTTAAACACCCACAAAATTGCCGCCACCATGCTGGCTCGTTTTGGCACCGAAGAACAAAAACAACGCTTCTTGCCTCGTATGATTGATGGTTCTTTCCGGGCTGCTTTCTCACTCTCTGAACCAGACGCCGGCTCAGACACCGGGGCTCTGCGCTGCAAAGCCCAACTTGACGGCGACGAATGGGTCATCAACGGCACCAAAATGTGGGTAACCAACGGGGTACGGGCCTCGCTGGTCATGTTGCTGGCTCGCACTCCCGACGACCGCATCACCTGTTTTTTAGTAGAAAAAAAACCCGGCGAAACCTTCGAAGGCATCACCGCTTCGAAAAAAATAAACAAACTGGGTTACCGAGGCATCGAAACCGTGGAAATGTCTTACGTGGACCACAAGGTGCCTAACGCCAACGTCTTAGGCGGCGACCAAGGCATCGGCCACGGTCAACAATACGCACTCTCTGCTTTAGAACTGGGTCGCATCAACGTGGCCGCCCGCGCCGTGGGGGTAGCCCAAGCCTCGTTTGAGGCGGCCATGGCTTACGCTCAGCAACGAGAAACCTTTGGCAAGCCGATATTTAAGCATCAAGCCATTTCTTTTAAGTTGGCCGAAATGGCCACCAAACTGCAAGCCGCCCGTTTAATGACCTACGACGCTGCCGCCCGAGCCGACGCCGGTGAGCGAGTAGATATGGAAGCCGGCATGGCCAAACTGTTCGCTTCGGAGGCTGCTTTTGAAATTGCTACCGATGCTTTGCGCATTCATGGCGGCAATGGCTACACCACGGAGTTTCCCGTGGAAAGATACTTTCGTGACACCCCGCTCATGATCATCGGTGAAGGAACCAGCGAAATACAAAAAATGGTCATCGCCCGCAAACTACTTGACCGCTACCCCGTGGAGTAAAAATGCAACAACCAGGACAGACCTCAACCTCAATTTTAGGCAACCCGGTACTACGCCGCGAAGACAACGCCTTGGTGCAAGGCCAAGGGGGCTACGTAGGTAACCAAAAACTTGACGGTGCCCTGCACTGCCATTTTGTGCGCTCCACCGCTGCTCACGGAGAGATTCTGTCAATAGACATCGACCAAGCCCGCACCATGCCTGGCGTGGTGGCTGTCTACACCGCCGCCGACCTGGGCCTCGACGACCGACCTTGCCCCATGCCTTTTTACCCTAAAGAAATGGCCCGACCATTTTTAGCCCACGGAAAAGTACGTTTTGTGGGTGAGCCGCTCGCCGTGGTAGTAGCCGAAACAGTGGCCCAAGCCGCCGACGCCGCAGAAACCATTTGGGCCGATATTGAACCGCTCACCGCAGTAGTCGGGCTCAATAATGCTTTGGCCGGCCACACCCTCCTTTTTGAGTCTTTAGAAAACAACGTTGCCTTTGCCAACAAAGTGGACGACCCCATTGACTTCAGCGACTACGACGTGGTGATTAGCCAAGACGTAGTGAACTCCCGGGTAGCCCCGGTATCTATTGAGCCCCGGGTGGCGGCCGCCAAGTGGGAAGACGGGCGCATGACCTGTTGGGCTTCTGCACAAGGAGCCCACGATTTTCGCGGAGCAATAGTCGGCACGCTAGGCCTTGAACCAGAACAAGTACGAGTTCTTATCAAAGACATCGGCGGCGGTTTCGGTGCCAAAGGTATGGCCTCCGAAGAAGAAATCATGGTGGCCCACCTGGCCCGCTTGATGGAACGCCCCGTGCGTTGGACCGAAACCCGTACCGAAAACCTTATTGGCTATGTGCACGGCCGAGCCCAAGACCAAAAGGTCACCATGGCCGGCACCAGCGACGGTCGCATCCAAGCTTTCCGCCTTGAAGTGCTACAAGACAGCGGGGCCTACCCCAAATGGGGGGCCTTTTTGCCAGAGTTCACTCGTCAAATGGCCTGCGGGGTGTACGACATAGACCGGGTGGAATGCGAATTCAAATCGCTGGTTACCAACACCGCCCCTACCTGTGCTTACCGAGGGGCCGGCCGCCCCGAAGCTACCGCCGCTATTGAGCGAGCGGTAGACCTTTTTGCTGCGGAAGTCGGCATGGACCCCGCCGAAGTGCGACGCATTAACTTCGTGGCTCCCGAGGCTTTCCCTTTCACCACCAAAACGGGCACGGTGTACGACAGTGGCGAATACGAACGAGCGTTTGATGCCGCTCTTGAAGCTGCCGACTATGCCGGACTGCGGTCTGAGCAACAGCGTCGCCGAGACGCCGGCGATGTTAAACAACTGGGCATCGGCGTGGCTACCTACGTAGAAATCACCGGGTTCGGGGGCAGCGAATACGGCGAGGTGGCTCTTAAAGCCGACGGCACCGTGCTGGCCACTACCGGGTCGACCCCCATCGGCACCGGTCACGTCACCACCTGGGCCATGATCGTGGCTGACAAACTTGGCCTTGACTTTGACGAAGTGGAAGTTTTCCACGGCGACACCGATGTAGTGCCCAGCGGCGAAACCACTGGTGGTTCGCGTTCTGTGCAACTGGCCGGCTCGGCCATGGCTGATGCATCAGACAAACTCATTGACCTAGCGCGTCAAACAGCAGCCGACCTTTTAGAAGCCGCACCGGCCGACATTGTTTTTGATAAAGGCACGGCAGAGTTTCATGTGGCCGGCACCCCGGCGGTGGGTCGTTCTTGGGTGCAGGTAGCCGAAGCAGCCGCCGACCCGTTGGCCGGGCTTTCTGACTTCTCACAAGACGGCGCCACCTTCCCCTTCGGCACCCACATTGTGGTAGCCGAAGTAGACACCGAAACCGGTAAAGCCACCATTGAACGCATCATTGCCGTAGATGACTCGGGGATCATCATCAACCCTTTGTTGGCCGCCGGGCAAATACACGGGGGCTTAGCCCAAGGGGTTGCTCAAGCCTTGTTGGAGGAGTTCCGCTACGACGAAGACGGCAATCCCCAAACCACCAACTTGGCCGACTACACCGCTATTTCGGCTATGGAGTTGCCGTCTTACGAACGGTCATTCACCGAAACACCCTCACCCAGCAACCCCTTGGGGGCCAAAGGAATCGGCGAGTCGGGCTCTATCGGCTCTACCGCAGCGGTGCAAAGCGCCATCATCGACGCTTTGGCGCGGCAAGGGATATTGCACTTAGATATGCCGCTCACCCCAGAGAAAATCTGGACCGCTCTTCAAGCAGTCTAAAACCTATGGATGCCCCCAACCCGCATCTGGTAGCCCGGATGCAGGATCACCGGTTTTCTATTTTTGGTGAAATGTCGGCGTTGGCGGTCCGCTCCGGAGCCATCAATTTGGGCCAAGGTTTCCCCGACACCGATGGCCCGTTAGAGGTTTTAGAGTCAGCGGTCACGGCCATTCGTGAGGGCCACAATCAGTACCCGCCCGACCGAGGTATCGCCTCGCTGCGTCAAGCGGTGGCCGACCATCAACAACGGTTCTACGGTCAAAGTGTGGACCCCGAAAACGTGGTGATCTCTACTGGAGCCTCCGAGTCGCTCGCTTCCGCCTTTTTGGCTTTGTTGGAACAAGGTGATGAGGTGGTGGTTTTTGAGCCCTACTTTGACCTTTACGCCGCCGGTATTGCTTTGGCGGGTGCGGTGCGTCGTCCGGTTACCTTGCGTGCTCCTGATTATTCTTTCGACCCAGCAGAGTTAGCGGCCGCCGTGGGGCCACGCACCAAAATGATTTTGCTCAACACCCCGCATAACCCCACCGGCAAAGTATTTCACGCCGGCGAGTTGGCCCAAATCGCTGAGTTGGCCATCGACCACGACCTCTTGGTGGTCACCGACGAGGTATACGAGCACATGGTGTATGCCGGCCACCAGCACGTTCCTCTCGCTACTTTGCCGGGCATGGCCGAGCGCACCCTAACTATTTCGTCATGTGGAAAAACTTTTTCGGCCACCGGTTGGAAGGTGGGGTGGTGTCACGGTCCTAAAGATTTGGTCAACGCCGTGCATGCCGTAAAACAGCACCTTTCGTTTACCAGCGGCGCACCTTTTCAAGTAGCTATTGCTGAGGCCCTAACCCTGGACGACGATTTTTATCACGACCTCACGGCAAGCCTAGAAAGCAAACGCCAGCTGATTTCTGACGGCTTAAACGCCGCTGGTTTCACCGTTTACCCCACCGGCGGCACCTACTACGTCACCGCCGATGTGCGGCCCTTGGGCTATAGCGACGGGCTGGAGTTCTGCCGGGCCTTACCCGAGCGGTGCGGAGTGGTGGCGGTACCTACCCAAGTTTTCTACGACCACCCCGAAGCAGGTCAACCCATAGTGCGTTTCGCCTACTGCAAACGTGACGAGGTGCTCCAAGAAGCGGTTGAACGTTTAGCAGGGCTGGCACACTAGACCCATGCAGGTAGCCGCCGTTCAGCACACCATTGTTTGGGAGGACCCGCCAGCCAACCACGCCCATTTGGCTCCGTTGATTGCTGCGGCGGCTCAAGGCGGCGCCGACCTGGTGGTGCTCAGCGAAATGTTTTCCACCGGTTTCTCTATGGACACCGAATGCGTGGCGCAAGCACCCGACGGCCCATCAACCATTTTTTTGCAACAACAAGCCGCCCTTCATGGCGTGTGGATAGCCGGTTCGGTGCCGGTGGCCGACCAAACCGATGCTTTGCCGGTCAACCGTTTAGTGCTGGCCGGCCCGCAAGGCGAGCAACACCACTACGACAAAGAACACCCGTTTTCTTTTGCTGGAGAAAACCAGCACTACCGACCGGGCCAGCAACCGGTAACGGTTGATGTTCATGGGGTGCGTTGCACGCTGACCGTTTGTTACGACCTGCGTTTCGTGGAGTCTTATTGGCCTTTGGCCGCCCACACCGACTGTTATCTGGTGGTGGCCAACTGGCCGCAAACCCGTCGCCACCATTGGCGCACCTTGTTGGCCGCTCGGGCTATTGAAAACCAGGCTTATGTGGTGGGGGTTAACCGGGTGGGCAGCGATTTAAACCTTGAGTATTCCGGCGACAGTGTGATCCTGAGCCCCTTGGGTGAGGTACTGGCCGAATGCCCGCCAGGGATGGAAGCCACCTTGATGGCCGAAGTGGACCCCGGGCAGGTGGCCGAAGTGCGCAGCCAGTTTCCCTTTATGAATGATCGCCGGCCATGACCACCCCGCTTATTTTAAACCGAGCCCGCCAACTGGTGGAGCCCGAACTGCGTCGAGCGGTCGACACCTTGTGTGCCGAACTTCTTTTGCCTTCTCGCTACCATTTTGGTTGGGTAGAAACCGACGGGTCACCGTCGTCGGCTGGGTCTGGTAAAGGTTTGCGCCCTGCATTGGCGGTACTTTCCGCCGAAGCGGTGGGGGCACCTACCGTCGTGGGTTTACCGGGGGCTATAGCGGTGGAACTCATCCACAACTATTCGTTGATTCACGATGACATTATTGACGGCGACACCGAACGCCGGCACCGCACCACGGTGTGGACCGCTTTTGGGATCGACGATGCCGTGATAAGCGGCGATGCTTTACACACCTTGGCTTTTCAAGTGTTGTTGGCCGACCCCACGCCAGAACGGGTAGCGGCCACCGTGCGTTTAGCCGAAGCCACCGCCGCCATGCTGGCTGGGCAAGCCGCCGACATGGCTTTTGATGACCAACCGGTGGTTACCTTGCAAGATTGCTTAGAAATGGAAGCCGGAAAAACTGGCGCCTTGTTGGGTTATTCAGCCAGCGTGGGAGCCGTATTGGCTGGAGCACCCGACCAACAAGTGGCGGCCCTTGACGCTTATGGGCGTTCGTTGGGTTTGGCTTTTCAAGCGGTAGATGACGTTTTGGGTATTTGGGGCGACCCGGTGGCTACCGGCAAAGCGGCCGGCAACGATCTGCGGGAACGTAAAAAATCTATGCCGGTGGCTTTTGTTATATCGGCGGGTGACGGGGCTGCCCAAGAACTGCGTGCCCTTTACGACCAACCAGGCCATCTTTCAGAGAGCGATATTGAACGCGCTACTCAGATCATCGAAACGGCCGGTGGCCGCCAACGCACCGAACAAGAAGCTCAAACGCATTTAACGGCGGCCCTGGCTGCCCTTGAGGGGGCCGGGTTAGTGGACGAAGCCGTAGAAGAACTCCACGGTCTGGCGAACTTTGTCGCTACCCGTAACCATTAAAGGCGCCGCACCGCCAACAAATAGACCACTGCTTCACCCGCTTCTTTAGAGGCGGCGAGGTCAACTTGGGCATCAATAACCCATTCGTGAAAACCGGCCGGGTCAGCAATGGTTTGACCAACTTGACCGTTGGCTTCAAAAACAAAAAACTCGTTGCCCCGAGCATGAGCATCGGTAGGTATCAGCGAATGTTCTTCCCAATACGGGGCAATAGCCTCTGAAAGTTCTTGCCGATCCCATGTTTGGTCGGCAGATTTAGATACTTCGGCTAACTCGGTGTATTGGCGGCGGGCCAGCAGTTGCACCCAACGGAAAACCTCGTTGCGCACCATGACCCGAAAAGCCCGAGGCGAAGCAGTGATGTCGGGGCGCTGATCCACCGCTGGCGCAAGGGCTACCGCGTCATCCGGTTCAGGGTTACGAAGCTTTTCCCACTCATCGATCAGGCTGGAATCCACCTGACGCACTACCTCACCCAGCCAAGCTTCAAGGTCATGAACGGCTTCGGTTTTGACCGCTTCGGGCACGTTTTGCACCATGGCTTTGTAGGCCTCTGAGAGGTAACGCAGCACCGTTCCCTCGGAGCGTTTCAACCCGTGATGCTCTATGTATTGGCGAAAGTTAAAGCCGGTTTCGTAGAGCTCACGGGCTACCGCTTTGGGTTTCACGTTGGCTTCGCCCACCCACGGGTGGTGGGCTTTGAACACATCGAAAGTTCCCCACAAAAACTCGGCCAAGGGCTGCGGCGGGCGCACCTCGTTGAGTCGCTCAATGCGTTCTTCGTATTCCACCCCTTCCATTTTGAGGCGGTTCATCAACTCGGTTTTTAAACGATTGGTTTGGGCGGCCAAAATAACCCCCGGGTTTTCTAACACCGATTCAATGACCGACAGCACATCTAACGCGTGTTCTTGGTCGGTGGCTTCCGGGTTTTCTAAATCGGGCAATACCTCGAGGGCAAAAAGTGAAAGCGGTTGGTGTAATGCGAAGTTGTCTTGTAAATCCACGCCAATGGCCACCCGGCGGCCTAACTCGTCGAGTTGGTCCAACTCGGTGATAATGCCGGCGGCGGTCAACGAACGATAAATGCTGATAGCCCGCCGAATGTGTTGCCGCTGGTTTTTGCGTGGTTCGTGGTTGTCTACCAACAGGTTGCGCAACGCCGCACAGCCATCGCCCGGGCGGGACAGAAGGTTCAAAACCATCTGATGATTGACCTCAAAACTGGAGGTCAAAGGCTCCGGGGCGCCGCTGACTATTTTGGTAAAGGTCTCTTCGTTCCAATGGGCATAGCCCCGCTCGGGCGGACGCTTTTTTGTGGCCTTTTTCTTGCTGCCGCCCACGGCGGCTTTTGCTTCGGCCCGCCGGTTTTCTACCCAATGCACCGGGGCTTGCACCCACACGTGGCCCTCGTCATCAAAACCGCGCCGCCCGGCTCGGCCAGCAATTTGGGCGAATTCTCGGTTGCGCAAGATCCTGGTGGAGATGCCGTCATATTTGCATAATTGGGTAAACAACACCGTACGGATAGGCACATTGACCCCTACGCCCAAGGTGTCGGTGCCGCAAATGAGTTTTAGCAAACCCGCTTGGGCGAGTTTTTCTATAAGTAACCGGTAGCGGGGGAGCAGGCCGGCGTGGTGGAGCCCGATGCCGTGGCTCAAAAACCTTTTGAGGTCCTTGCCGATCGGGGTGTCAAAACGAAAGCCTGCTACTTCGCTGCGGATAGCCGCTTTTTCTTCTTTGCTGAGCACGCTCAGGCTGCAGAGGTCCTGAGCTTTTTCGGCGGCGGCGGCTTGAGTGAAATGCACAAGGTAAATAGGTGCCCGGTCGCTGGTGACTAACTCATCGATGGATTCATGCAGAGGGGTTTCACGAAACTCGAAGGTTAAAGGCACCGGGCGAACCGTGCCGCCCACCGTGATAGTGGGGCGACCAGTGCGCTGGGTCAGGTCATCTTCGAAGTGTTTGGTGGGGCCCAAAGTGGCCGACATCAACAAAAACTGGCTTTGGGGTAGTTGCAGCAACGGCACTTGCCAGGCCCAGCCTCGTTGCGGGTCGGCGTAAAAATGAAACTCGTCGGCAATGACTAAACCCACGTCGGCTTGGGGGCCTTCACGCAAGGCTTGATGGGCCAAGATTTCTGCGGTGCAGGCAATGATGGGGGCATCAGGGTTGACCGCCGCATCGCCGGTAACCATGCCCACATTGTCGGCCCCAAAATCTCGAGTTAGGGCAAAAAACTTTTCTGACACCAAGGCTTTGATGGGGGCGGTGTACACACTGCGTTGCCCGCGGGCCAACGCTGCGGCGTGGGCTGCGGTGGCCACCAACGACTTCCCTGACCCGGTGGGGGTAGCCAAAACAACATGGTTGCCGGCCAAGATTTCTAAAATGGCTTCCTCTTGAGCCGGGTACAGCTCAAGGCCTTGTTCGCTCACCCACTCAATGAAACCCAGCAACAGGTCATCGGGGTCGGTGCCGGGCGGTAGCCGGTCAATGAGTAGGCCCACTGGTTAAAAGACCGTGTACCCGCCGTCGACCACCACGTTTTGACCAGTGTGGTAGGCGGCTTTCGGGTCGGCCAGGAATACTGCGGCGGGGGCCATGTCGGCCGGTTCGGCCCAACGGCGCATGGGGGTGCGAGCAATGGTGGCGTCACGAAATTTATCCCAGGCGTAACCGGCTTCGGTCATTTCGGTCAGCGTCCACCCGGGGCTTAAAGCGTTCACTCGAATGCCGTAGCGGGCGGTCTCTACGGCTAAGCCGCGCACCAAACCCAGCAAGCCGGTTTTTCCGGTGCCGTAGGGCAGGTTGTTGGCTGCTCCATGAACCGCCGAAGTAGAAGCAATAGCTACCAAAGCGCCCCCTTCGCCTCGAGGGATCAAATGTTGCAAAGCCGTCCGGAAGGTTAAAAATACCCCGTCTACGTTGATGCGTTGCACCCGTTGCCATTCTTCCAAACTGGTTTCATGCAAAGGTTTTCCGTTGCCGGGCACCGCGGCATTGGCAATGACGATGTCTACTTGGCCCATGGCTTCTACGGTGGTGGCGAAAGCTGTTTCTACGGACTCTTCGTCGCCTACATCAACTACCTGTGCGCTGGCTTGGCGGCCGGTGGCTTGCAAGGCCGTTAAAGCGGCGGCATTTTTGTCGGGGTTGCGCCCCCAAATGGCCACCTGGGCGCCCGCTTGAGCAAGGGCCAAGCCCATTGCTAAACCGATGCCGCCGTTGCCGCCGGTAATCAAAGCCGTTTTGCCATTGAGATCGGTCATGGTGCTCCTAAGAAGGTCGGGTTAGGGCCGAGCGTTCTGCTTCGACCTCTGCATGGAAGGTACAGCCTGCGAGGTGGTCGTTGACCAAACCCATGGCTTGCATCAAGGCGTACATGGTGGTGGGCCCCACAAAAGACCAACCGCGGCGTTTGAGATCTTTGCTTAAGGCAGTGGATTCTTCGGTGACAGCAGGGATGTCGCCCATTTCTTTTTTAAGATTTGACTCGGGTTCCCATTGCCAAAAATAGGCGGCCAGCGAACCGAACTCCTGTTGCAGATCTAAAGCCCGGGCTGCGTTGTTGATGGTGGAGGTGATTTTGCCGCGGTGGCGCACAATGCCGGCATCGTTGACCAAGCGTTCAACGTCGGCTGGCCCGAAGGCCGTTACTTTTTTAGGATCAAACCCGGCAAACCCAGTCCGAAAAGCAGGGCGCTTCCTCAAAATGG
Organism: Acidimicrobiia bacterium; assembly: GCA_012959995.1. Taxonomy (NCBI): domain Bacteria; kingdom Bacillati; phylum Actinomycetota; class Acidimicrobiia; species Acidimicrobiia bacterium. The sequence goes on along the minus strand of DUCC01000010.1, from coordinate 109,426 downwards.
TTAGCCACGACAGGCCGGCTTGGAACCCTTCCAAACAAACTTTTTCAAACAACTGGGTGTCGTCGATGGTGGGTCGACCCCACTCATGGTCGTGGTAAGCGAGATAGTCGGCGTGTTGACCAGGCCACGGGCAGCGAGGGATTTTATCGGCGGGGTCAACTTGGCTGCTCATGGTTGCCTACCGTACGCTCTGGACAGACACTGCTCAACTATTGGAGACCTCATGATTATTTTAGCCGGCACCATTACCTGCGATCCCGAAAAAATGGAAGAAGCCTTGACGGCAATTCGCCCACTTATGGAAGCCACCCAAGCCGAAGAAGGCTGCATCAACTACGCTCTTAGCGCCGATTCGTTGGTTCCAGGGTTGATTCGTATTTACGAAGAGTGGGAAACTGACGAAGCGTTGCAGGCCCACATGAAAGCCCCGCACATGGCTGAGTTTCAAGGCCAAACTTCCAGCTTCGGCGTATCGGGTATGTCGCTCAATCATCTCTCAGGCGCCACCATTACCAAACTGGCCTAACTTGGGCTCTGGTATAAGACACCGGGTCACAAGTGGCCGACCGGCACAACATCCGGTCAAGTGGCAGACTAGACCCATGAAGCACCGAGCAGTCATGGTGTTGGCCTTGTTGGTGGCCTCTTCCTGCGGGTCCTCAACCCCAGAAACTGCGGTCCCTGCCACGGCGGCGCCGGTCTCCACTGAAGCCCCGGATTCATCCGCCGTTGAAACCACCGCGGTGACGCAGTCCGCCACGGTTGCTCCAACCACTACAGCAGCGCCGACCACCACTCAGGAACCCATCATCCCGACCCCGGGGGCTGCCGATACTTTTTCTGCCGACCACCTTTCATTGGGGTCAGGGTCATGGTTTGAATCCGCCGACCAACCCGACTTTGTTGAAGCGGTCGCAGCCACCTGGCTTACCCCCCAAGACGTGGTACTGGGGGTAGTGCAAGGCGGAGAAGCAGTGGCTTTTCCGGTAGACCAAATGTCGTATCACCACATCGCCAACACCAGCATTGGGGGCCTGCCCTACTTGGTGACTTATTGAGGGGTTTGTTCCAGCGGGGTTGGTTTCGACCCCGTCATCAACGGAGAGGCCCTGGAGTTTGATGTGGCCGGCCTCTACGACGGCCTGTTTGTCATGGCCGACCGCAGCACCGGGTCAGTCTGGACCCACTACGACGGCTCAGTACTTACCGGCCCATTGGCCGACACCGGCACCCGGCTCACCACCTTGCCCCTCCACCACAAACGCTGGAGCGATTGGCTTGCTGAGCACCCCGACACCAAAGTCTTGGCTTGGGAAGATAAATATGCCGACCGTTACTGGGACACCGAACCGGGCGCCCCCGGCTTAGGGCGAGAGTTCTTAGACACCATTCGTTCGCTAGATGACCGACTGCCAGAAAACGAACTGGTTTTCGGTTTGGCCTTAGGTGGAGAGTCTCGGGCCTACCGTTTTAACCAAATAGATGAACCCACCTTGATCCAAACCGAAATAAACGGCGAAGCTTTGGTCATGTTGCTAGACCCTGACGGGCCTTTTGGAGTGGCCTACCAAGCGACCGTCAATGGGGCAATCCAAGAGTTCCAGTTAGGGAAAGGAGTGCTGGTGGACGGTCAAGGGAACCAATGGAACCTCGACGGGTTTGGGGAAGAAGGGTCACTGACTTGGGTCACCGGACTCGTCACCGAATGGTACGGCTGGGCTGCTTACCACCCCGAAACTCAGATCGTAGATTTAGCGGAAAGGTAAGCAACACCGCGCTGGCTTTCGTTGAGGGGGCCAAAGGTGTAGGTTGCCGATATGGACATTAAAAATATTCACAGCGTGGCCGACATCATCCTTCTGGGAGCGGCCGAAAAACCCGACGAAGAAATGATCATCTACGGTGATGAACGCATCACCTGGCAACAGATGAAAGACCGATCCTCGCAGGTAGCTAACGCCTTGCGTGCCGACGGAGTTGGCCCCGGTGACCGCGTGGCCTACGTAGACAAAAATGGGCCAGAATATTTCGAACTAGCGTTTGCTTGCGGTTTCATGAATGCGGTAACGGTGGCCGTTAACTGGCGACTCACCCCCATCGAGATGACTTACATCATCAACGATGCCCAAGCCAATGTGCTGGTCATTCACGAAGAACTTGCCGAACACCTCGCGGCTATGGAAGGCGACCTCCCCGATGTTCATCGCGTGGTGGTCATCGGAAGTCACGACACCCATGTCTCTTATGAAGAGTGGCGTGATCAGCAGTCAACAGATAGCGAAGTGGCGCCCACCACCCCCGAAGACGTCTCCATGCAGCTCTACACTTCGGGCACCACCGGTATGCCCAAAGGGGCGCAACTCACCAACGCCAACTTCCATACTGCTTTCAATTGTGTGGATTGGGGGATGGACGGCGGCACCCGCACCATGGTCATCATGCCGCTTTTCCACATCGGCGGAAGTGGCTGGGCCTTCTTCGGTATGGGCAACGGGGCCACCTCAATCCTGTTGCGAGAATTCGACCCAGTGGGCGCTCTCAAAGTCATTGAGCAAGAAAAAGTAAATTACGCCTTCTTTGTGCCCGCCATGTTGCAGTTCTTTTCTATGGTGCCCAGCGACGGCATTGACTTGTCTTCTATGATGACCATCGCTTATGGCGCTTCGCCCATCACTGAAGATGCGCTGGTTAACGCTATGAAACTCTTTAACTGTGATTTCTCGCAGGTATACGGCCTCACCGAAACTACCGGGGTAGTCACTCAACTTCTTCCCGAAGACCATGACCCCGGTGGCCCCCGACAGAATCTTTTGCGCTCGGCGGGTCGACCAGTTACCGGCACAGAGATTCGCATCGTTGATTCTGAAACCGGCGAAACCCTGCCCGACGGTGAGGTGGGAGAAGTTTGGATTCGCTCAGGCCAAATCATGAAGGGCTACTGGCAGATGGACGAAGAAACAGCCAAAGCCCTCCCCGGAGAAGGCTGGTTCCTCTCGGGTGATGCGGCCTACATGGAAGACGGATTTTTGTTTATCCACGACCGGGTCAAAGACATGATCATCTCGGGTGGCGAAAACGTTTACCCGGCAGAAATCGAAAACGCTTTGATGGCCCACCCCGGTATTGCCGACGTAGCGGTGGTTGGGGTGCCCGACGACAAGTGGGGCGAAGTTGGTAAAGCCATGGTGGTGGCAGCGCCCGACACCGAGGTAACCGAAGAAGAAATCATCGCCTTCGCCAAAGAACGCCTCGCAGGGTTCAAATGCCCACAGAGCGTCAACTTCGTAGAGGTCTTGCCCCGTAACCCCGCCGGGAAAATCCTCAAACGAGAGTTACGGGCCCCCTTCTGGGAAGGCCTCGACCGGCAGGTTTAAGCGCCCGCTACCGAGCAAAGCCGGGGCACTGACTAGGGTCGGTGCCTATGGAAACACAACTCAACGGAAAAGTCGCACTGGTAACTGGCGGTTCACGCGGTATCGGTAAATCAATAGCTTTGGCTTTCGCCGAAGCAGGCGCCAAAGTCATGATCACCAGTCGCAAAGCGGAGGCTTGCCAAGCAGCAGCCGAAGAAATAACTGCCGCTACCGGTGCCGATGTGGCTTTTGTGGCTGGCCACGTGGGCAAAGCCGAAGATATTGAACGGGTGGTCGGTGCCACCATGGACGCCTTCGGGTCGGTAGACATTTTGGTCAACAATGCCGCCACCAACCCCTATGCCGGCCCAGTTATTGACGCCGACATCCCTCGTTGGGAAAAAACTTTCGAAGTCAACTTGACCGCCCCGCTGGCTTGGACTCAAGCCTGCTGGCAGGCCTCCATGAAGGAAAACGGCGGCAACGTGGTGAACATTTCATCGGTGGGTGCTTTTGCCACCAGCCCCATTTTGGGCACCTACGACATCACCAAATCTGCGCTCATTCATCTCACCCAGCAATTAGCCGCCGAAGTAAGCCCCGGGGTGCGTGTTAACGCGGTATGCCCTGGTCTTATTAAAACGGACTTCGCTCGAGCCTTGTGGGATGAAGGTCGAGGCGACCAGGTAGCGCAAAGTTACCCGCTTAAACGCCTCGGTGAAGTTGAAGACATCGCCCAAGCAGTTTTGTTTCTCGCTTCCGATGCCTCGAGTTGGATCACCGGTCAAGCCGTAGTGGTAGACGGCGGCGGCTTGGTGGCCTTCGCCCACTTGGGCTGACCCGCATGATGGAGCTGGTAATGACCGGTACGGGAAGCCCCCTTCCCGATGCCCATCGAGCCGGCCCTTCGCAACTTGTGGTGGTTAACGGTCGGGGTTTCCTTATTGACTGTGGGCGGGGTTGCCTTATGCGTTTAGCGGCCGCCGGCATGGCCTCTGGTGGTTTAGACCGACTGCTTATTACTCACATGCATAGCGATCACGTTTGTGACGTCAATGACTTGATTACCACTCGGTGGGTCACTGGTTTTCCTGCTTTGCCGTTGCCCATCGTTGGCCCGTTGGGGACACAACAATTCATTGACGACACTCTCACCATGCTGGGTCCTGATTTTGGGTGGAGAATCGCCCACCACGAAGACATTAGTGATCCGCCAGAAGTGTTAGTAACCGAGGTGGAATCCGGTGTGGTCTTCGACGATGGAGAGGTACGGATTATTGCTGCCCCCACCGAACACAAGCCGGTGCACCCCACGGTGGGTTACCGGATCGAAGCAGAAGGCAAGGCAGTTGTTTTGGCTGGCGACACCCTGCCCTGCCCGGCGCTCGATGACCTTTGCGCTGGCGCAGATGTGTACGTGCAAACGGTGGTTCGAGACGAAGTGATTTCCGCCATCCCGCTGCAAAGACTAAAAGACGTACTGGACTACCACTCCTCGGTGGCTGATGCCGCAAAAACCGCCCAGCGAACAGGAGTCTCTACGTTGGTGCTCAACCACTGTGTGCCGGCCCCGCCTGCGGGGACAGAAAGTGAATGGGTTGATTTAGCAGCAAAGCACTTTGACGGAGAAATTTTGTTGCCCAGTGACTTGGACCGCATACCGGTCGGGGATTAAACGTCGAGTTGGCGAGCCAAACTTTCGGTGGCCTCAATGAACTCTTCAATGATGTCCATCACTACTTGGCCTGCGGGTTTCGCTTTGTTCATTTCGCCTACAATCTGGCCCACAAAATAGGTGGCCAAATCTTCGGCCCCTGAGCCCTCATGGTGAGCAGACCGGTTAATGCGCTGCTGTGCCTGGTTGGTCAAAATAGGTTGAAGCGGCATGCCCAACGGGTCAGGGGTGTCCGGCCGCGCCCATTCTTTGCTCCAGGCCGTACTCAGCATGCGGGCCGGTTTGCCGGTTATTGAACGAGAACGCTCGGTGTCTGCCGAAGTGGCTTGCAACATTTTTTGCTTCACTACGGGGTGGGTTTCGGCTTCGTCGGTAGTTAGCCACACCGACCCGCACCAAATGCCGGCCGCTCCCAATGCCATAGCCGCCGCCATTTGTCGCCCTCGGCCAATGCCCCCAGCTCCTAAAACGGGTATCGGAGCCACCGCATCAACGATCTCAGGTACCAAGACCATGGTGCCGATCTCGCCCGTGTGGCCGCCGGCCTCTGCTCCTTGAGCAACAATGAAATCCACCCCCGCATTGACGTTACGCTCTGCGTGAACTTTGGTGCCGGCTAGGGCCCCGACCTTTACCCCTTCTTGGTGGCAGCGTTCAATCATGCTGGCTGGAGGTGGGCCTAAAGCGTTTACGATGAGGGCCGGTTGATGGGCCAAAGCAATTTCTAACTGCTGATCGGCTCGGCTGGCCGAAAAAGGCGCGGTTTCTGACCGGGTAGCCCACCCTGGCGTGGCCTGGTCGTCTTGGGGTACGTCGTAACGTTCCAGCAGGTCTTGAAGGAAATCTTGGTGCTCGGCGGGGATCATGGCCGCCACATCAGAGAGGGATAACCCCCCGTCTTGGTCACCGGCGTATTTAGCCGGCACGATTAGGTCTACCCCAAAAGGGCGATCACCAAGCTCGTCTTTGATCCACTGTAGGTCCACCTCGAGGCTTTCGTCGGAATGAGCGACTGCTCCGAGTACGCCAAGCCCCCCTGCTTTGCTGACGGCTACCACCACGTCGCGGCAATGGGTGAAAGCAAAAATGGGGAACTCCACCCCAAACATTTCGGTAATCGGTGTTTGCATGGTTTTCTTTCGTTAGATAGTTACTTGGCCGTCAGGGTTGAGTTCTGCGTCAACCCCGATCATCTCACGCGAGGTGATGGCTTGGAGAAACCCGGGGTCATTTGTGGTGCCCCAAACTCTGGCCCCGGCGGGGGAACGCATCGCTAAAACCCCGTGTTCTGCTTGGCCGCTACGGTCAAACATGGCGGTACAGGCCTCAATGGTTGCTGGGCCAGAAAAGTCTGGGTCACCGGTGCAGTTGGGAAGCGCATCCACTGCTGGCTGCTCGTTCGAAAAGCGAAAGCCCTCGGTGGTTGGTGGCTGCGTGCTGTACACCCCAAAAGCGTGTTTGGTAATGTAGCCCCCGTTGGCATGCAAGAAACCATGTCCCGGTTCTTCTCGAAGGGCCGCAACCAAGGCCGCTATGGCTTGCCCGCTGTAGTTACTTAACGGCCCGCCTGCAAAAGTCAACCCCCCGGTAACCGTCAGCGGGCGATCGTGGCTTATCTCGAGTTCGGCCAAAGAAACTTGCACCACCGAGGGGAAACAAGAATACAACTCAAGGTGGGTGAGGTCGGTTGCCCCGAGCCCGGCCAGTTCAAGGGCCTTGCGGCCGGCGAGGCGAATAGCGGGGGAGCGGTGGAGTTCTTTGCGCTCGCTTAGCGATGAACTGTCGTGGGCTTCGGTGCCGGCGTGCAAAAACACCCACTGTTCTTTTGGTACCCCTAAAGACATGGCTCGTTCAGCAGAGGTAACCAAAACCGCTGATGATTGGTCAACAGTGTTGTTGGCGTTCATGGTCAAGGGGTAGGGAAACCCGATGAAACGGTTTTCGGTTGTTGGGGTGGTGATTTCTTCTGCGCTCAACAAAGTTCGGCGAGCCGCATGCGGGTTGCCCACAGCCACTTTGTTGAAACCTGCCCAAAGGTTTCCGAGGCGCTGCCGGTGTTGTTGGAAGGTTTCGCCCCGGTGGGCACGAAGGGCAGATTCGATGAGTGGGTAGACCACGATTGGTGAGCGGAGCCCGCGGGAAATTTCGTGGTCTGAGCCCATAGCGAGTGGTGTTTCGAAAAGCGGGCAGGCATCAAGCGATTGATCAACGTCGGACCTTAAATCTACGCCAAGCTTTTTTGCTTTTCGATAAGTAAGCGCTGCTTCGCCGCCCACTAGCAAGGAAATCTCTGATTTTCCAGATTGGATGCGCTGGCCGAGTTCGTTGAGCAAAGATTGTGGAGAATGGCCGGAATAGCCGCTCAGAAGAGAAGAAGCTCCGGGGGAGCCAATCTTTTGGGCTAGTTGTTTTCCGGGGTTGGGGTAGCGCCACATGCCGTTGACCACGGCAATGGTGTCGAGCGAGGAAAGAGCCTGGGTGGCCTGAGCATCGACGGCCGCCGAGTGGGCTGCATCTTCCATGAGTTCCAGCGGGGTTCGGGCACACGACGGGTCGCTAATTCGGTCGGTGACCTGAGCGGCTCCGATGATCACCGGAGTACGAGGGTTGAGGTTCACCCCACCAGCATGGCTGATCAAAAGCGACGATGACTACACGGAAAAGACGTCTCGCTGTTAGGTAGCCTTCACAACGTCTACAATGCACCTATGGCGTACCAGACTCCAGAATTTCACCCCGCATTTGAAGAATATTGCGAAACAATTTTTGAACTAGCCGAAGACGACCTTGAGGTTATTCAAGCCCGTATCGCCGAACGCATGGAGGTCTCTCGGCCTGCTGTTTCAGAAATGATCAAACGGCTCGAGGCGGAAGGTTTAGTAGATATGAAGGGGTCGGCTATTTCTTTGACTGGGGAGGGGCAACAACTTGCTCAAGCCGTGGTGCGCCGCCACCGGTTGGCCGAACGGTTTTTGACCGATGTTTTGCAACTTTCCTGGGCCGAAGCACACCACGAGGCCGGCAAATGGGAACACGTCATTTCTCCGGTGGTCGAAGAGGCCCTGAACCTGTTCCTTGATACACCCACCACCTGTCCGCATGGCAACCCCATTCCGGGCAGCGACTACCAGCCGCCCAAGTCGCAGGCGCTATCAGAAATTGTTGTTGGGGCGCCATTTACGGTGAGTCGCATTACCGAAGAATTAGAGTTCACCGATGGAATGTTGGAGTTTTTAGAAGAATCAACCCTCATGCCGGGCCACATCGGCGAAGTAACGGCAGTTTCGCCCGACGGAACCATCACCGTGGCGATCGGTGATCAACACGTTGGGGTTGGCTCGTTCGCTGCTGAACGTATTTTAGTTTTGGCTTAAGCCAAGTGGCTGGCTCGACGCACCACCAAGAGCCAAGTCAGTAGGGCACTAATGCCCACCAGTACCAAAGCCAGCAAAGCGGTTTCGGGTAAGTAAAGCGCTTCGTAAGTACTCCAAATTTCAACAGCTAACGTGCGGAACCCGATGGGCGCCACCAGCAAAGTGGCTGGTAACTCTTTCATAGTGGACAACATGACCAACCCGCCACCCGCTGCTAAACCGGGGGCCATGAGCGGCAGATCCACGGTAAAGAAGCGGCGAAATTTTCGGGCCCCTAAGAGGCGAGCGGCATCGTCCATTTGTTTGGGCACGGTGGACACCGCCACTTGAGAGGTGCGTAAGGCTTGAGCCCCGAAGTGCACCACGTAGGCAAAAACCAGCACCGGCAGGCTGCCGATAAGAAACTCAAAGGGCGAAGCGTGGAGGGTCCAAAAAATAAGCGAAAGCGCTACGACAAGGCCGGGAATAGCGAACCCAGCCACCACCACTGTGTTGACCAAGTCGCCGGTGCGAGAGCGGTGGCGGGCCAGCAGATAAGCGATAGGCAACATGGCGGCTATGGCTGCTGCGGCCGCTACGAGGGAGATCCAAATAGTGTTCCAAGTAGGACCAATAACGTCGCTCCAGTCCATACGCAAAGCGGTGGTGCCGTTTTGATCACGCAACCAACCAAATAGTCCCCAATCGGCCAAAGAAATTGCCGGAGCGAAAAGCGCTAAACCCACCACAAAACTGATGATGGCTAAAGCCAGCGGTTTGCTCCGCCTTAAGGGGACCTGCAGAGCCGGTTGGTTGCTGATGGTGGTAGACCGTGCGCCCCGACGAGCCACCGTGCGTTCGGTGGCGATGACCGCCAAAGCAAGGGCGAGCAACAAAAAAGCCAAAGTGAACGACCGGTCCTGATCAAAAAGACGCGTACGAAAAATGGTTTGGGTCAGCGTTTCGAAACGCATGAGGTGCACGGCGCCAAAATCGCTCACCGTGTAGAGAAAAACCAGCAAAGCCCCGGCAGCCACCGAAGAAGTGATTTGGGGAAAAACAATGCGGCGAAAAACAGTGAGCGGGCGGTCGCCGAGAAGGCGAGCGTTTTCTTCTAGGCCGCGGGGTAAGGCCGCTAACCGGGCGGCTACCGGCAGATAAACATACGGATAGGTGAACAGGGTCAGCACCAGCCAGGCGCCAAACAACCCGTGGAGTCGCAGGTTGAGGTCGAAGCCAATGGCGCCGGCCAGGTCGTGCACAATGCCTCCCGGGGTTAAGCCCGAGAGAAAAGCGGCCGCCCCGACAAAACTGGGGTACACCAAAGGCAGGGGCACGACAATGCGCCAAAAACGCTTAAGAGGGAGGTCGGTGCGGGTGGTGAGCCAAGCCAGGCCGGTGCCCAGCAGGGCGGCGGTGGTAGAAACCAGCACGGCCAGTTGCACAGTGCGCCAGAGGGGGTCAAGGGTGGCCGCCGAGGTAAGCAGGTCAAGGTGGTCAACTTGAGCGGTGGCGGTGCGCCATAACACGTAGCCACCGGGTACGGCAAAAAGGGCCGCAATGGCCAGTGCTACAAAGGTGAGGGCGGGTGTGGGGCGGCCAGTCCCTGCCCGGGGTTGGTCGACTGTTTGCTTGATAGGTTCACTCATTTTGTTTACCCATCGGCGTGACTCATTGGTCCAGTATCCCGCTGGCTTCGATGATTTCCATGGTTCGAGTAAAAGCAGAAGACACGTCGTCGATGGGGATGGCCCCTACGGTGTCTGCTGGGGTGTCGGGCAACACGGCGGCCGGGGAAACACCGATGGCTAATGGGTATTCGTAAACCGATTCGGTGAGGTAGGTCTGTTGCTCATCGCTTAGAAGGAACGCAATGAGTTCTTGGGCCAAGTCTTGGTGATCGCTTTGGTTAAGTACCGCGGCGGAGGCAATGATCATGAGGCCGCCGTCGTCACCTTCTGAAAAACCCCAGTTGGCGCTGCGTTGAGCGTCACCGTTGGCGGCTACTTTTTGGAAGTTGTAGTAGTGGTTAACCAGACCAAATTGAATTTCGTTGCGGCCTACTGCTTCAACAATGGCTCCATTTTTGGGGTAAAAGAGGGCGCCGTTGGCCACCATGTCGTCCAGCCAGTTAATGGCTGCGTCGTCGCCATTGCGAAGGCGGAAAATGGTGAACCAGTCTTGGAACGAAGAGTTGGAGCCGGGAATGGCCACCTGGTCACGAAAGCGTTCGTCGGTGAGATCAAAAACAGATGCAGGAAGTTCGGCTTCGGTTGTTTCGTCAATGTTGTAGACCAGCACCCGGCCTCGGCCGGCAAAACCTACCCAGTTGCCGTCGGGGGAGCGGTGATCGGCGCTGACTCGGTTGAGAATGTCTTCGCTGAGGGGGGCCAGAGCATTTTGGTCTTCGAGGTAACCCACCGGGCCGGGGCTACGAGACAAGAAAACATCGGCGGGCGTTTTGTCGCCTTCGGTTTCGAGCACGAGGGCCAAGTCGTTGGAGGAGCCGTAGCGAACCTCAAGGGCTATGCCGGTGCTGGCTTCGAAGGCCTCAAAGATGGGGCCAATCAGTTTTTCACTTCGTCCGGAGTAGACGGTAAGCGTTTGGATGTCATCGCCGCCACAAGCGGTTAGGCCAAAAAGCAGGCTAAAGGCCAGCAACGGGGTGAAGAAGTACTTGGGTTTGAACATGGGGGAGTTCTTTCGGGAGGAACTTGTCAAGGTGATGGTGTTAAGTAACCTTAACAATCGTTATTTGGTAAACCAACCGGAAAAGCAGTTGCTCCTGGGCCGCAATAAGAAACAGCCACTTCGTCGCCACGAGTGAATGATTCTTCGGCGTGGGTGCGCACCCGTACCGAAGTGCCTGAAGCCAGCAAAATCTGAACCATGGCGTCATGACCGTAGTACTCCACGAACTCCACCGTGGCGCCGGTGCCCGAGGCAACCTTGAGGTCCTCCGGGCGCAACATCAATTCGGCCGGTCCGGCGATGGGGGTGGTGACGGGTATCGGGCCGATCTCGGTGACACAGTCGGCCGGCGCTTCGTCGACGCTCAGCAGGTTGGCTTCGCCGACAAAGGTGGCCAGCCAACGATTTACTGGCTGACGGTAAAGCTCCGCCGGGGTGCCCACTTGAGCGATCTTGCCCTCATGTAATACGGCCACCCGGTCACCGAGAATAAATGCTTCTTCTTGGTCGTGGGTAACAAACACCGTGGTGATGCCCAGAGACACCAAGAGGCGGTGGATTTCGTTACGGACGCTATGGCGCAGTGTGGTGTCGAGGCTAGAAAATGGTTCGTCGAGTAAAAGTACTCGAGGCTCCGGGGCTAAAGCACGAGCTACCGCTACCCGCTGTTGCTGGCCGCCAGACAGGGTGCCCGGCAAACGGTCGGCTAAATCACTGAGCCCTACCAAAGCCAATGCTTCTCGGGTTCGAGACTCTTTTTTGTCTTTGTGGTGCAGACCGTAAGCCACATTTTGACTCACCGTGAGGTGTGGGAACAACGAACTGTCTTGAAAAACCATGCCGATGCGTCGCCGCTCTGGAGCTACGAAAGTTTTTGGCCCATGGAGCATGCGGTCCCCGAGGGTGATGGCTCCGTGGAAGGGGCGCTCTAAGCCGGCCATGCTACGCAACAGAGTGGTTTTACCGCACCCACTGGGCCCTAACAAGGCCACGATCTCTCCGGGGGCGACCTCTAACGAAACGTTTTGCAGCACCGAGCGCCCATCAAAATCTACCGAAAGGTCGTCCACGCGAAGCCCAGCGGGCGCCAAGTCTTGTGGCATAGAAGAGCGAATGTTCACCATGCCTAACAGGATAGGGGTGGCAGCCTTGTCCTGCAATCCCGTCATGGTGACTCTGAGACGACATGACGGGGTTTAGGCTTGGAGCATGGAAGAAGTAGCGATTGGCTGGTGGGGAACTCTTTGCGGGTGGTCGTAGTGGCCGCCACCTGACTCGTCGACAGCATCAACGAACGCTCCGGAGAAATTGAAGCTCTGCTGGCCTTGGGTTTTGACCGTCGCCGGGCAGTCCGCAATATTTCCGCACAAGCACTCCGCCTGGCCCTCCTGCCGCAAATTGAATCCACCCGTTCAGTGGGCATGGTATTTTTGCCCGGGCACTCACCGGCCTCATCTTGGCCGGGGTGGACCCCCTCGACGACGCCCTTGTCCAAGTGGCCATCTTGTTTCTAATACTGGGCTCAGCCGCCATCACCGGCACCGTGGTGGTCCTGGCCGGTGCAGCCAGGTTTATGACCGCAGATCACCGACTGGTGCCCCCCGGCTCAACGGGGAGTTGACCGCCAAGAGCCTGGTACAACCCGCCAAAAGCCCCCAAGGACAAACCAACAACGTTGTCTCGGCAACCCGTTAATTCCGCCACGAAGGCACCTCCCAAGCCTTGAATAGCGTAAGCCCCCGCTTTATCCATGGGTTCGCCGGTAGCGATGTAGTCGGCAATCTCTTGTTCAGAAAGCGAACGAAAGGTCACTTGAGTGCGCACCACCCCAGAAACATCGTGGTCGCCTCGGCGTACCGCCAAACCCCCCACCACTTCGTGAGTGCGACCCGAAAGATTGGTCAACATGACCATGGCCTCATCAGTTGAATCGGGTTTACCTAAAATCTCATCATCGATCACCACCACGGTGTCAGCAGCCACCCCCACCTCACCATGAATTACCACCGAACGTAGCTTGGCCAACGCTAAACGCTCCACCAAAGCAGCGGGGGTCTCCCCAGGTAAGGGTGTTTCATCCACCGGCGGCACCCGCACCTCTGGGTCAAAACCCAAAGAACGTAACAAGGCCAACCGGCGGGGCGAACCCGAAGCCAACACCAAATGCTCAACCACCAGAGACCAAAATTTCTGCCTCCGCCGGGGGAGGGGTGGGGTCATCAGGGTTATCTAGCCAACCCTCGGGCAAAACCACCCGACGGGGCCCGCCCCGGTGGCTGCGAGGAATACGCAACGATTCGGGGTCCAAGGTCAGCGAAGCATCCAAACCGGCCAGCACCTGCGAGAGGTCATCAACCGAGGTGATCAACTGCAGGTCTCGGCGAGCCGCCGGCCCCGTGGCGTAACCCTTCAAATACCAAGCAGTGTGTTTGCGAAAATCTTTAATGCCATGTGGCCCAGCCCAGGCCACCAAAAGTTTTGCGTGACGCACCATGGCGTCCGACACCTCACCCAAAGTAGGCGGCAAGCCCGGTTCGGCACCGCCATCTTCTGGGCGGCCCCCAAAAACCGTGGCCAAGTCACCAAACAACCAAGGTCGACCCAAACAACCTCGCCCCACCACCACGCCATCGCAACCGGTAGAACGCATCATGCGCAAGGCATCCCACGGCTCCCAAATATCTCCGTTTCCTAGTACCGGGATCTCTGTTACTGCTTCTTTCAACGCAGCAATATGGCGCCAATCGGCTTGTCCGGAATACAACTGATGCACCGTCCGGCCATGCAGAGCCACCGCTGCGGCCCCCAAGTCTTGGGCAATACGGCCGGTTTCCAAAAACGTGTGATGTGCATCGTCGGTGCCCACGCGAAACTTTAGGGTCACCGGCACCGAACCAGCGGCCCCCACCGCAGCAGCCACAATGTCGGCCAGCAAACGAGGCTTCAATGGGATAGCCGCCCCGCCACCCTTGCGGGTCACCTTAGGCATCGGGCACCCAAAGTTGAGATCAATGTGGTCCACCCGGTCTTCGCTCACCAGCATCTCAACCGCTCGGTGCACGCTGGTTGACTCGGTGCCATAAAGCTGGATGCTGCGTGGTGACTCATCGGGCCCAAAATGACTCAAGTGGCTGGTTTTTAAATGGCCATCCACCAAGCCGCGAGCGGTAATCATTTCGCTGACGTAAAGACCAGCCCCAAAATTGCGGCACAGACTCCGAAACGGAGCATTAGTAACCCCGGCCATGGGAGCCAGCACCACCGGTGGCCACACCGACAACGGGCCGACCTCTACCGGAGCAAACTCTCCGGCGGCCGCCACGGCCACGGTTTCATTGATTGGTGAACGTAAACCCATACCGACAGGATACGGGGGATTACTGGGCCAAGCGGATTCCTTGATGGCCGGTGGTGCTTTCTGGGGTGGTGGCCGACCGAGCACCCACCCGATAGCGGTGGCAGTAACTATCGTGGCACAAAAATGAACCGCCCTTAACTATGCGGTGCACTCCCATGGCCGGCCCGGTGGGGTTAGGGATGGGCCGCTCTTCGGAAAACTGGGTGCCAAACCAGTCGCTGCACCACTCCCACACATTGCCTGAGCAATTGTAAAAACCCCAATTGTTCGGGGCAAAAGCATCCACCGGAGCAGTCCCGGCGTAACCATCTTCTGCGGTGTCCTCAACAGGAAAAGTACCGGTCCAAATATTACAGCGATGCTGGCCATCAACAAGGAGTTCATCGCCCCACGGCAAACGGGCCTGGTCCAGCCCTCCCCGAGCGGCATACTCCCACTCGGCTTCGGTAGGCAAACGCCCGCCCGCCCACTGAGCAAAAGCCATGGCATCCAACCAAGAAACATGCACCACCGGGTGATGGCTGCGCTGGTTTATGTTGCTGTGCGGGCCTTCGGGGCTTCGCCAAGTGGCCCCCATAACTTGCCGCCACCATTCAGCACCTACCACCCCTCGGGTGTCTTCAAAATCGTCGGGTAAATGGCCCGCAAAAACAAAAGACCAACCTTCTTTTTCGGCGGTGGTTTTCCATCCTGTGGTCTCCACAAAAGCAGCAAACTCCTGGTTGGTGACCGTGGTAGCCGAAAGAGAAAACGAGGCGATCTGCACTTCACGCACCGGGCCTTCCCCGTCATTTACGTAAGCCAAGGGGTCCTCGCTGCCCATGCGAAAAACACCACCCGGCAACTCCACCAGGTTGGCCAATGGGTCAATCACGCTAAACCCGCCACAAAAGAACGAATAGCTTCCGCACATTCACCAGGTGCTTTGAGATGCACCATGTGCCCTTGGTCGGGGACCACCACACTGGCTTGCACGTTTAAGTCTCGTTCAAAGAGCGAAGCGGCCGCCGCAAAACGTTTATCCCGCTCACCCAACAAAACCAAAGTGGGGGCGGTGATCTCGGCCAAGCGGTCAATCACCATGGCATCGGTATGCATGGAAATTTCTTCTACTCCGGGGGTTTGATCAAGCTTTTTGGCACTAGCCAACACTGCTTGGTTCCATTCTTCTCGGGCTTCGGGCTTGCGAAAACCCGGCCCGGCCGCCACCAACACCAACCCGGCTACATCCTCGGGGTGAGCTAAAGCATGAGCCAAAGCGAGGTAACCGCCCAAACTGTGACCCACCAAAACCACTGGGCACCCCAGCGTGTCCAACACTGCCGATAAGTCAGCCAGGGCATGTTGGCGCGAGTACTGCCCAGCAGGGGGGTTATCGCTTTCACCGTGGCCCCGAAGATCCCAAGTAGTGACTTCGTGGTCAACGACCAGGTTTTCGGCCAGCGGCGCCCACACCGTTTGGTCATTCACCCAGCCATGAATAAAAACCAAGGCGGGTCCGTGGCCTTCGGTGTTAACCGAGATGCGCACCCCGTCGCTACTGGTGATCACCGAAGACTCCGAAAGAAAGTACGCACATCGGTGAGCAACACGTCGGGGGTTTCCATGGCGGCAAAATGGCCACCCTGCTCATGCTCTGCCCAAAAAGTCACGTTGTGGGTGGGCTCAACCCAGCGTCGGCGGCCCATAAAAAGTTCATTGGGAAAAGCAGAAACCCCCAACGGCACATCGCCCAAAGACCCCGGGTTTATGCCCCCCGGTTGCATGGTTTCAAAATAAAAACGGGTCGACGAGTTAATGGTTTCGGTAAACCAATACAACGCCACGTTGGTCAGGAGGTGGTCCCGGTCGATCACCGAAAAAAGGTCACCGTCGTGCTGGGCCCAACCGTAAAACTTTTCGCCAACCCACGACAACAAACCCACCGGAGAATCAGCCAACCCAGCAGCCAACGTTTGCGGGCGGGTTTCTTGAATACGGAAATACCCGTTGTCTTGCCCGGCGTACCAACCGGCACGATCTAAATGCTGTTGTTCGGCGGGGGTGATGTCCTCAAAGTCATCTTCGGCCCCGGTGGGGCCAGCGGCCAACATGTTTACGTGACAACCCACCACCGACTGAGGAGCAAAATGGGTCATTTGGCGAGCCACCATGGACCCCCAATCGCCGCCTTGTACTCCGTAACGGCCAATGCCGAGACGTTCCATCAAAGCATTCAATGCTTGGGCGGTGCGGTCCACGCCCCAACCAGGTTCCGTGGTGGGCCCCGACCAGCCGTAGCCCGGCAACGATGGCACGATCACCTCAAAAGCATCTTCGGCCTTACCCCCGTAAGCCGGAGGGTCAACCAGAGGGCCAATGAGGTCAAGAAACTCCACCACCGACCCCGGCCAGCCGTGTAACAACACCAACGGAAGGGCCCCCGGGTGAGGGGAGCGCTGGTGAATAAAGTGAATATTTTGGCCATCTACGGTGGTGGTGAAATGAGAGAATTCGTTGAGTCGGGTTTGCGCCGCTGCCCAATCAAATTCGTTTTGCCAATAGTCGGCCAAGTCTTTAAGCCATCCTAAGTCACAGCCGTAATCCCAACCGCTTTCGGCAATCTGGTCAGGCCAGCGAGTGTTTTCTAAACGCTGCTGCAAATCAGCAAGTTGTTCTTCGCTAACCGCAACAGCAAACGGTGAGATTTCTGTAGACAAAGTTTGGTTCATGCCTTGACCGTAGCCGTGCCTTTGCTTAACCTTCCACCCGGCGACTAGGTTCCCCCCATGGAACTCAACAATGCACACGTGGTAGTAACCGGCGGCTCTCGAGGTATCGGAGCTTCTCTCGCTCGGGCTTACGCCGCCCAAGGGGCCCGAGTGACCGTGGTGGCTCGTTCGGCCGAGGCCCTTCAAGCGGTAGCCAACGAGGTAGGCGGCAACGCCCACGTAGCCGACCTCGCTGATTCCTCGGTAGTAGACACGCTGATCGCTGACCTTGAAGCGGCCTACGGACCCATTGATGTGTTGGTCAACAATGCTGGGGTCGAAACGGTGGACCCAATCGCCACCGTGGACGTAGAAGCAGTGCGCGCCACCGCTCGACTTAACCTCGAGACCCCCATGATCTTGACCCGCCAAGTGCTGCCCGGCATGCTGGCTCGCCAAAACGGAGCGTTGGTTTTTACTTCGTCTATGGCTGGAACCTCTGGTTTTGGCGGCATGGGGCCCTACTGCGCTACCAAAGCAGGCATAAACAACTTTGTGGCTACTCTGCGCATTGAGCTTAAAAACACGCCGATTCGTACCACCTTGACCGCCCCCGGCCCGGTAGATACCGGCATGTGGGACAACGTAGAAAATGCGTCCCCCAGCGTGCAACGCACCGTCAAGCGCTTTAATGCTTTGCAGCTGATCCCAAAAACCACGCCGGAAAAACTGGCCGCTCGAGTAGTGGCGGCCACTAAATCCGGCCGCCGCCACGTGCGTCACCCACGGCGTTTAACGCTGAACTTTTGGCTGGGGGAGTCCCCCCGCCGCCTCACCGAATGGTTGACCATCGGGGTTAAATTCGACCCCCTAGACAAAAACCAGTAACGCTAAGCGTGCTCAGCCAGTTCACGTAGGCGGCCCAAAACTTGTGCCGGGTTGCCACCTACCGGGCTGACGTTTAGCGAAGTAACCCCGGCTGCTTTGTAAGCAGCGAGACGATCCACAACGTAAGCCTCATCACCGCAAAGGGTGGTGTTTTCAATCAACTCGGCCGGCAAAGCAGCCATGGCGTCTTCTCGCCGGCCCTCAAGGTAAGCGTCTTGTACCGCTTTGGCTTCGTCGGCAAAACCGTAGTCTCGGCACACATCGTTGTAAAAGTTTTTGCCCCGAGCGCCCATGCCCCCGATGTAAAGCGCCGCCATGGGGCGGGCGTAGTCGCGGTACTGCGCCGCATCATCGCCAATAGCCACCAGGCCGCCAGCCACAATGTCAAACTCGCCACGGTTGGGGTCGCGGCGGGCCATACCGGCTTTTACGGCGTCGCCCCAAATGAGGTCCATGCGTTCTGGGTAAACCAAAAAGGGCAACCAGCCTTCGGTGGTGGCTACGGTTTCTTCGACACTTTTTTGGCCCAAAGCAGCGACATAAATAGGAATATCAGGGCGGACCAAATGGTTGATGATCTTCAAGGGCTTACCTAAGCCGGTGCCTTCTTCGGGCGGCAACGGCAAGGTAAATACTTTGCCCTCGTATTCGAGCTTTTCGCGCTGCCATGCTTGGCGGCAGATGGAAATTATTTCTTTCATACGGGTCAAAGGCATTTTGTAAGGCATGCCGTGGAAACCTTCAATGACTTGTGGGCCGGAAGCCCCCAGCCCTAAAGAGAAACGTCCGCCAGAAAGAGCATCGAGGCCGGCCGCGGTTTGGGCCAGCAACGCCGGGGTGCGGCTGTAGGTATTTAAAATGCCGCTGGCTAAACCCACGGTGGAGGTGCTGGCCGCTAAGTAGCCCAAAAGGCTGACGGCGTCAAAGCCGTAGGCTTCGGGAACCCAAATACAGTCCACGCCGGCCGCTTCAAGTTCTTTGGCTTGAGCAGCAGCTTCCTGAGGGTCGGTGGCGTAGTTGAGGCTGGTGGTTATGTGCATAGAGGTATCTTGCCACTTGGTTTGTCCTAAAGCGAAACCGGGCTACATCAGTTTCATCACGTAAAATCTTGTATTGGCGAACATTCCATCTAACCTTAAAGCATGTCTGATGCGTTTATGCCGCTTTCTTTAGCGGACGGGTTTGCCTCAGTGGGCCAAGAAGCATGGGCTGTCTTGGCGCAAAAGGTTTTGGGCGATCAACCGTTGAGCTCGCTGACCACCGAATTGGACCGCGGTATTTGCATCCAACCGCTCTACACGGCTGACGACGCACGAGGGCGGCAAGGCCCGGTAGGTAGCGCAGGCTGGGATATTCGCTCTTTAGTAAACGAAACAGAGGCCGCCACGGCCAACCAAGTGGCGTTAGAAGAATTACGCAACGGGGCCACCTCGTTACTGCTGGCCGGCCACCATGATTTAGCCACGGTGCTCAACGAGGTGTATCTGGCTATGGCCCCGGTAGCCCTGATGCCCGGCCTGCATCAAAAAGCTAGCGTGGCCTGGTTGCTTGATGCTTGGCAAGAAATAAACCCGGCCGACCGTCGTGGTGCCTTGGGCCTCGACCCTCTCGGGGTAGCGGCCCGCTGGGGTGGCGCTCCCGACTGGGAGGGTTTGGAGCCAACTGTTCAAGCCACCACCGGTTTCTCGGGCCTGCGTGCGCTCACCGTTGATGCCACGGTTTATGCCGAAGCTGGCGCCGGCCCAGTTTTAGAACTCGCCGCCTCGTTGGCCACCGGGGTTGCTTACTTGCATCACCTTGTTGATTCTGGGGCAACGGTTGATGAAGCTTTCGCCGCTCTGACCTTTACTTACACCGCAGATTGTGACCAGTTTGTGACCATGGCTAAATTGCGTGCCGCTCGTCGCCTATGGGCCCGGGTGGCCCAAACCAGCGAGGCCGGCGACCAAAGCCAACACCAAACAGTAGTGACCTCCGCTGCCATGTTGACCCGACAAGACCCCTGGGTGAACCTTTTGCGCTCCACGGTGGCTGCCTTTTCTGCCAGCATCGGTGGAGCAGACGTAGTAACGGTACGCCCCTTCGATAGCGCCCTCGGTCAACCCGACGAGTTCGGTCGCCGCATGGCGCGAAATCTACAACTTGTGCTGGCTGAAGAAAGCAGCCTCAGTTCGCTAATTGACCCGGCGGGTGGTTCGTGGTTTGTTGAAAACCTCACCGACCAGTTGGCGCAAGCCGCCTGGCAAGAATTCCAAACTGTCGAGGCGGCCGGGGGAGCCGAAGAAGCCTTGGCCAGTGGCCGTTGGGCCGCCGAAGCAGAGACCGCCGCCGCAGCCCGCTCGGCTCGTATCGCCGACGGATCCGAAGAAATCATCGGCGTAACGGCTTACCCCAACCCTGAAGAAGCGCCTCTGTCGCGGCCAGCCACCAAGGATCAACCCGCTGGGCCGCTGCCCCTGCGCCGCTGGGCTGCACCATTCGAATCGGGAGGCACAGCATGATTCCCGACTTCACCACTGTTGATCTCGGCGAAGCAGCCAACGAGGCTCCGGCCAGTTCAGATACTTTCTTAACCCCCGAACAAATCCCCGTGGCTGTTCAGGCCACCGCAGACGACCTTGAGGGGTTGGACTTTTTAGAAACCCAACCCGGGTTCGCCCCCTACCTACGGGGCCCGTACCCCACCATGTACGTCAACCAACCGTGGACGGTGCGCCAATACGCCGGGTTTTCTACCGCTCAAGAATCCAATGCTTTTTACCGCCGCAACTTGGCGGCCGGCCAACGTGGCCTTTCGGTAGCTTTCGACCTGGCCACCCACCGAGGCTACGACAGCGACCACCCCCGGGTCACTGGCGATGTAGGCATGGCCGGAGTCGCCATTGACTCCATCGAAGACATGCGTAACTTGTTTGCCGGCATTCCGTTGGATCAAATGAGCGTGTCTATGACCATGAACGGAGCGGTTTTACCCATAATGGCGCTCTACATCGTGGCCGCCGAAGAACAAGGCGTGTCGCCCAAAGACCTCAAAGGCACCATCCAAAATGACATCCTTAAAGAGTTCATGGTGCGCAACACCTACATTTACCCGCCCCAACCGTCCATGCGTATTATTTCAGATATTTTTGCTTGGTCGAGTAAAGAGATGCCGAAGTTCAACCCCATTTCAATTTCGGGCTACCATATTCAAGAAGCGGGAGGCACCGCCGACCTCGAACTGGCCTACACCTTGGCCGACGGAGTGGAATACGTGCGGGCCGGCATGGCTGCTGGCCTCGACGTAGATACTTTTGCTCCACGGTTGAGTTTCTTTTGGGGTATCGGCATGGACTTCTTTATGGAAGTAGCCAAGTTGCGGGCTGGCCGGCTTCTGTGGGCGAAACTCATGCAACAGTTCAACCCGCAAGACCCTAAATCGTCGTCGTTGCGTACCCACTGTCAAACCTCTGGTTGGAGCCTGACCGCCCAAGACCCTTTTAATAACGTGGCCCGCACCTGTATTGAGGCTATGGCAGCCACCCAAGGCCACACCCAGTCACTACACACCAATGCGCTCGATGAAGCGCTGGCTTTGCCCACCGATTTTTCGGCCCGCATAGCTCGTAATACGCAACTCTTTTTGCAAAGCGAAAGCGGCACTTGTCGAGTGGTAGACCCTTGGGGAGGCAGCTATCACGTAGAACGCTTAACCCATGATCTCGCCGCCCGCGCTTGGCAGCACCTCACCGAAATAGAAGAAACGGGAGGCATGGCGGCAGCCATCGAAGCCGGTATCCCCAAACTCCGCATAGAAGAATCCGCCGCCCGTACCCAAGCACGCATAGACGCCGGACGCCAAGCGGTGATCGGCGTAAACCAGTATCGGCGACCCGTTGAAGACGAAATAGAGGTACTTCGGGTAGACATCACCCAAGTGCGTGCCGACCAAATAGCGCAACTAAAACGTTTACGCGCTCAACGAGACCCTCAGGTTTGGGCGGATTCTTTGGCTGCTTTAACGCAAAGCGCCGAGAGCGGCCAAGGCAACTTGCTGGCTTTGGCCGTTGATGCAGCTCGTGCACAGGCTACGGTCGGCGAGATCAGCGACGCTTTAGAAAAGGTCTATGGGCGTCATGTAGCGGAGGTGCGTACCATTTCTGGAGTATTTAACGCCGAGGTAGGTGATGGAGAAGCCATAACCGCCGTGCGAACGCAGATCGTGGACTTTGAAAACACTCAAGGGCGCCGCCCCCGCATTTTGGTAACCAAAATGGGGCAAGACGGGCACGACCGGGGCCAAAAAATAATCGCTACGGCCTTCGCCGACTTAGGCTTTGACGTAGATATCGGCCCGCTGTTTTCGACCCCGGCCGAAGCAGCTCGCCAAGCGGTCGAAAATGATGTGCACGTGGTGGGGGTGAGTTCGCTGGCTGCCGGTCACCTCACCTTGGTGCCCGAGTTGCGTCAAGAACTCGACGCCCTGGGCCGTGGAGACATCAAATTAGTGGTTGGTGGGGTTATCCCTACCGTCGACCATCAAGCATTGCTGGATGCCGGAGCGGTAGCAATCTTTCCACCAGGCACGGTCATTGCTACGGCCGCCGCTGAGTTGCTAAACAAACTGGTATGACCTTGCCCGTCGAACGCTTGTTAGCTGGGGTACTGGCCGGTGACCGAGCGATGGTTGGTCAAGCCATCACCTTGGTCGAATCAACCCAAGCCAGCGACCAAAAAGTCGCCCAAGAGCTTCTCGCCGAATTGTTGCCTCACGCTGGTCAAGCCCATCGAGTCGGGATAACCGGTGTTCCTGGAGTGGGGAAATCAACTTTTATAGAAGCCTTAGGAACTCAACTCACCAGCCAAGGCCATCGGGTAGCTGTGCTGGCCGTTGACCCCACCTCCACGGTGACCGGGGGTTCCATATTGGGTGACAAAACTCGCATGCAGAAACTGGCCAACGATCCGGCTGCTTTTGTGCGACCTTCACCGAGCGCCGGCACCTTAGGCGGGGTCACGCGACGTACCCGAGAAACCATGGTGGTGCTCGAAGCGGCAGGCTACGACGTGGTGCTGGTCGAAACGGTGGGGGTAGGACAGTCAGAAACCGTGGTAGCCGCCATGGTAGATATTTTTGTGGTTTTGATGCTTTCGGGCGCCGGTGACGAACTACAAGGAATCAAAAAAGGGGTGCTGGAACTTGCTGACCTTATTGCCGTCAACAAAGCCGACGGGGACCACTTGCCTGAAGCCCGTACCGCCGTTCGTGACTACACCGCGGCCTTGCGTCTCACCCAACCGTTGAACCCTTGTTGGCGTCCGCAAGTGTCTATGGTGAGCAGCCTGACCGGTGACGGTATTGAAGAGCTATGGGCCAGTGTGCTGGATCACCGAGAAGCCTTAGAGGCCGCCGGCCAGTGGGAAGAAAAACGCCGAAGCCAACGTTTGGCTTGGATGTGGGCCATGGTCGAAGATCGACTGTTGGCCGCCTTGCGCAGTGACCCGACGGTGCTTGAGGTGCTTAAAGATATAGAAACCCAGGTACAAGAGGGCACCATGCACCCATCTGCGGCGGCCGAGGCTTTAGACCAAGCGTTTGGGCAAGGCTAGAAGTCTTCGTCAAAGGCCACGCTGCCTTCGACCCCAGTTTGGTAAGCCGAAACAGTGCGCTCAAAGAAGTTAGTGAGCTCTTGCACATCTTGGAGTTCCATAAACCCGAAGGGGTTTTTTGACCCGTACCGTTTGGGCATACCGAGTTGCATCAACCGTTGGTCGGCCACGAATTGTAGATACTCACGGGTATCGGTGGTGGAAAGACCAGAGATGCCTTGACCCAGGAGGTCTTCGGCGAATTCGTATTCAATCTCCACTGCTTCTTCCATCATTTCAACAATGCGTTCTGCAAGGTCGTCGTCAAAAAGTTCTGGCTGTTCGGCTCGTACGGTTTCTACCACAGCGAAAGCAAAGTTCATGTGGCAACTTTCGTCGCGAAACACCCAGTTGGTGCCGGCCGCTAAGCCATTGAGCAAACCTTTGGACCGTAGAAAGTAGACGTAAGCGAAAGCAGCAAAAAAGAACAAGCCTTCAATGCAAGCGGCAAAGCAGATCAAGTTAAGTAGGAACTTTTTACGGTCCTCTTCGGTGTGGAGTTCGCCGAGTTCGTTAATGGCCCCAATCCATTTGAAACAAAACTCGCCCTTTCGAGCGATGGAAGGAATGGTTTCAATAGCGGCGAAAGCTTCTTCGCGTTCTGCATGGTCAGGTATGTAGTTGTCTAACAAGGTGAGGTAGAACTGCACGTGTAGTGCTTCTTCATACAACTGTCGCGATAAATACATGCGTGCTTCAGGAGCGTTGATGTGTTTGTAAAGATTCAACACCAAGTTGTTCGAAACAATGGAATCGCCGGTGGCGAAGAAAGCCACCAAACGAGAAACTAAGTGTTTCTCCGCTGGGTCTAATTTGTGGTCCAGGTCCGGGATGTCATCAGAGAAATCAATTTCTTCAACGGTCCAGGTGTTTTTAATAGCGTCGCGGTACATCTCGTAAAATGCGGGGTAACGCATGGGTCGCAAGGTCAGATCAAAGCCGGGATCCAAGATGTTGCCCCGATGCGCTGAAGGTTCAGCGGTCGGAGTTTCGTCGAACTCTTCGAAGGATTGTTCGGTAAGGGCCATCAGTCACACGCTTCGCAAGTTTCAGGATTTTCTAGTGAACAGGCCACTGCTTCGGCATCGGTAAATGCTTTGGATTGCGTCGCAGCTTTTGTTGCGCTGTCACCACCGGAAGTTGTTTTGTTAATGCGAGTAGCCGGGCGAGACCGCAAATAGTAAGTGGTTTTTAGGCCGGCTTTCCAAGCATGCAAGTACATAGAACTGAGTTTGCCGATAGTGGGAGACTCCATGAACAAGTTCAGCGACTGACTTTGGTCAATGAAGGCCCCACGTTCCGCTGCCATGTCAATAAGCGACCGCATAGGGATCTCCCAAGCGGTGCGATAGATCTCTTTAAGTTCGTCAGGAATAGCGTCCACATTTTGGATGGAGCCTTCGGCGGCCTTAATGGCGGCCGAGATTTCTTCGGTCCAAAGGCCACGAGCTTGCAGGTCACGAACCAAGTAGCGGTTGATCTGCAGGAATTCACCGGACAGTGTTTCGCGTTTGAACATGTTGGAAACCTGTGGCTCAATGCATTCGTAGCAGCCAGAGATAGTGGCAATGGTTGCGGTAGGGGCAATGGCGATCATCAACGAGTTGCGCAACCCGTGAGCAGTGATGCGGTCCCGTAGGGTTTGCCAACGTGCAGAGTCAGTGGGTTCTACGCCCCACAAGTCAAACTGAAGGTCGCCCTTGGCCGCTCGAGTAATGCTGTAATTGTCGTGGGGGCCAGAGGCTTCGGCGAGTTCGGTAGAAGCCCACAAAGCGTTGAAGTAGATCTCTTCAGAAATGCGGGTTGATAACGAGCGGGCTTCTGGGGAGTCAAAAGCTAAACCCAGTTTGAAGAACACATCTTGAAGACCCATCAAACCCATGCCTACCGGTCGCCAGGCCGAGTTCGAAAAAGAGGACTCTTCGGTGGGGTAGAAGTTGATATCTACCACTCGGTCTAAGAAAGGCACAGCGGTACGCACCACATCGGCTAGTTGTTCAAAGTCGAAGGCGCCATCAACGACCAACGAACCTAAGTTGACCGAACCGAGGTTGCAGACCGCAGTTTCGTCTTGGTCGGTGACTTCAAGAATTTCGGTGCACAGGTTAGAGAGATGCACGACCCGCCCCGGTTCGCCTGTTTGGTTGCAGCGTTCGTTGGAGGGGTCTTTGAAGGTCATCCAACCGTTGCCGGTTTGCGCCAAAGAGCGCATCATGCGGCTGTACAAATCCCGAGCGGGAATTTGCCGTTCGTAGAGGCCGGTTTCTTCGGCTTTGAGGTAGGCCGTTTCGAACTCTTTGCCGTAAAGGTCGGTGAGGTGGGGTACTTGCTTGGGGTCAAAGAGCGACCAAACCCAATCTTTTTCAACCCGTTCCATGAAGAGATCAGGTACCCAGTTAGCGATATTCAAGTTGTGGGTACGCCGCTGGTGGTCGCCGGTGTTTTCTTTCAGATCAAGGAAGTCTTCGATGTCTGCGTGCCAAGACTCCAAGTAAACGCAGGCGGCGCCCTTGCGGCGTCCACCCTGGTTCACGGCTGCTACGGAAGCATCGAGCGTCTTTAGCCAAGGCACGATGCCGTTAGACAAGCCGTTGGTGCCTTTGATGAGCGAACCCTTGGCCCGTACTCGGTGCCAAGCCACCCCGATGCCTCCCGCAAATTTGGAGAGTTTGGCGATATCGGTGTAGCGCTTGTAGATGCCTTCGAGGCTGTCTTCAGGAGAGTCCAAAAGGTAGCAGGAAGACATTTGGGGGTGAGCGGTCCCTGAGTTGAAGAGGGTAGGGCTAGAGGGCAAGTACCGCAGCGAAGAAATTAAACGGTAGAAGGTGATGACATCATCGGGGCAGGTGGCGAGGCCGCAAGCCACCCGGAGAAAGAAGTATTGCGGGGTTTCGGTGACCTCGCGAGTTTCTGGGTGACGCAGCAAGTAGCGGTCGTATACGGTGCGCAGGCCAAAAAACTCAAACAGGTGATCTTGTTCATGGTCGATGGTGTCGTTGAGCTTCCGGGCATTAACGGACACGAATTCGGCGACGTCGGCGCCGATGATTCCTTGCTCAAGGCCTGCCTGAACTGACTGGGAGAAGGAGTGAATGTCTTGGTTTCGCACTTCTTTATCAATCACTGTGGCCAGCAATCGAGCAGCTAAGCGAGAGTAGTTGGGTTCTTCGCCGATGAAAGCAGAAGCGGTGCGGATGGAGAGTTCGTCGAGTTCTTCGGTGGTAGCGCCATCGCAAAGACCAGAAATAGTGCGGGTGGCGATGCGCAGGGGGTCAACGCCAGAGAGTCCTTCGGCAGAGCGTTCTACGGCGCGCACAATTTTGTTGAGATCAACAGGTTCAAGATCGCCATTACGTTTGCGCACCATCATTTGGGTGGTGCCGGTGGCTGTGTCTTGGGTCTCTTCGGTGAGCGCCATGGTGTATGTCTTTCCTCTTGGGTGCGGCTTTTCCCGACCGGGGGTGTGTCGCTTGTTGGTGTTTTTAGTTTTGCTGCCGGGCAAACCCGCATCATCTTGAGAGAGGAGCGCGCGATCCGACTATTTAATTACACACTTGTAACTACACCAATGTCAAGTGATTCAAGCATTTTGGGCAAGATTTCTTTTTTCCCACACGCAGGGTGGTCAAAAAAGAAAAAGAGAAGCGTTTAGTCGCGCTCAGAGTGCGTATTTTTAGTGATCAGAAACGACTTGCAAACCGAGCGTGAGGGCGTGCCCTTCGATAACCATCTCGGTGATGTGCTGCCCGCCCGAACCTTCATGAATTTCGGTCGCTAAAACTTGGCTGGCCACATGGTCTTGATGAGCATGCACCGCTGCCAGCAATGTCGGATCGCCTTGAAGCCATAGGGCAATGCGATCGGTAACCACCAGGTCGGCTTGGCGGCGCGCTTGTTGCACTTGGCGCACGACATCTCGAGCTAAACCTTCGGCTTCTAACGCGGGGGTAACTGCAGTGTCGAGCACTACCACGGCGTCGCCGCTGGCTAGCGCTCCGGCCGTTACTCCTTCGGGGGACTCCAAAGCCAAAGTGAACTCGTTTGCTTGAAGAGTTTCACCGGCCACCACCACTGTGCCGTCGTCTTGTAACACAAAGTCTCCTGAGCGGGCGGCCCCGAAAACCGTTTGCACTCCACGGCCCAAACGGGGGCCCAAGATTTGCCCGTTGGGTTGCAAAACAAAGGAAGCGTGCTGAGTGAGATCTTCGGTGAGCACTACTTTTTTGACGTTCACCTCATCGGTCAACAAGTGGGTGAGGTCGCTTAGGGCTTCTGCGTTAGGGCCGGCCACCGTCAAGGTAGGTAACGGCAGACGCACGCGCAAACCGTTGTCTTCTCGTAGCCGCAAGGCAGTAGAAGCGACGTCACGAAGGCGATCCATTTGTTCTACGAGATCTGGGTCGGCGGGCAGATCTGAGGGGTTGGGCCAGTCGGTCAAATGTACGCTGGGCTGGCCGGTTAAACCGGTATGGATTTCTTCCATAACCATGGGCAAGAAAGGAGCAGCCACCTGAGAAAAGGTAACCAAAACTGTGTACAGCGTGTCGTGAGCGTCACGCTTGTCGGCTTCGTTGTCGCCGGATGTTTTCGCCCAAAAACGGTTACGGCTGCGGCGAATGTACCAGTTGTTTAAAGCGTCAATAAACCCTTGAATTTCGGTGGTAGCGCCGGAGAGGTCGTAGGCCTCCATGTGCTCGGTGACGGCCTCTACTAGGCGGCGAGTTTTGGCCAAGAGGTAGCGGTCCAGAAGGTGGGTGGCGTCGGTGCGAAACTCGGCCCGGTGACCATCAACGTTGGCGTAAAGAGTGAAAAAAGAATAAGCGTTCCAAATGGGCAGCATCACCTGACGCACTACATCGTCAATGCCGGTGTCGCTAATGCGTAAATCGCCGCCGCGTACAATGGCCGATGACATGAGGTACCAACGCAAAGCATCGGCACCTTGGCGGTCAAAGATTTCTGAAGGCTCGGTGTAGTTGCGGAGCTTTTTAGACAACTTGGTGCCATCTTCGGCCAACAAAATACCGTGACAAATTACGTTAGAAAAAGCCGGACGGTCAAACAAAGCGGTGGCCAACACGTGCATGGTGTAAAACCAGCCTCGGGTTTGGTTGATGTATTCCACGATGAAATCAGCAGGAAAATGATCCTCAAACCAGGCTTCGTTTTCGAACGGGTAATGAAATTGGGCGAAAGGCATAGAGCCCGATTCGAACCAACAGTCCAGCACCTCGGGCACGCGACGCATGGTTGATTTACCGCTGGGGTCATCAGGGTTGGGGCGGGTTAGTTCGTCAATGAATGGTCGATGCAAATCATCGGGACGCACCCCAAAGTCGGCTTCGATCTCGTCTACGCTGCCGTAAACATCAAGGCGAGGAAAGTCGGGGTTATCGCTCCGCCACACCGGAATCGGGGAACCCCAAAAACGGTTGCGGCTAATTGACCAGTCGCGGGCCCCCTCTAGCCACATGCCGAAACGACCGTCTTGTACATGGTCGGGAATCCAGTTGATGTCTTGGTTGAGTTCAATCATGCGGTCGCGAATATCTGTGACCTTGACGTACCAAGAAGAAATGGCTTTGTAAATGATTGGCGTGTCGGTGCGCCAGCAGTGGGGGTAGTTGTGCTCGTAAGTGTCGTGACGCACCAAGCGGCCGTCTTCTTTAAGCCGGCGGATGATTTCTGGGTTGGCCTCAAAAACATTGAGCCCGGCCCAGTCAGATACGTCCTCGGTGAAACACCCTTGGTCGTCTACCGGTACCACTTGGCCGATTTGTATCCCGTTGGCTTCACAAACCGTTTGATCGTCTTCGCCGAAACCTGGAGCCATATGCACCACACCGGTTCCGTCGCTGGCGTCTACAAAATCTGCCGCCAGCACACGAAAGGCATCGGTCCGATCAGCGAAAAAATCAAAAAGCGGGGTGTAGGTGCGCCCGACCAGTTCGGTTCCTTTTAGCGTGCCTGCCGGTTCGGTGTTTTCAAGTTGTTCGGTATAACGCTCGGTGGCTTCGTCGCCGAGGACAATAATGGTGCCGTCTTGATGGCGGCGCAAGGCGTAAGTCACTTCAGGGCCCACGGCCAGCGCCAAGTTGGAAGGCAGAGTCCACGGGGTGGTGGTCCAAGCCAAAATACGCATGGGCCCAAGATCGCCTTCTTGCGCAGCGAGGTCAAAAGAAACGGTTACCGCAGGGTCTTGGCGAGGACGGGTGGCGTCATCAAGACGAATCTCAAAGTTAGAGAGCGGAGTTTCGGCCCCCCAAGAGTAGGGCATGACCCGAAACGCTTCGTAAATTAGACCCTTGTCCCAGAGTTCTTTAAAGGCCCACATAACCGACTCCATGTAGTCGCGGTCCATGGTTTTGTAGTCGTGGTCGAAGTCCACCCAGCGAGCTTGGCGGGTAACGGTTTTTTCCCATTCGTTGGTGTAGCGCAATACCGAGGTGCGGCAGTGATCGTTGAATGCTTCAATGCCGTAGTCAATGATGCTGGCTCGACCAGAAACCGGAAGGCCCTTTTCGGCTTCCATTTCGGCCGGGAGGCCATGGCAATCCCAACCAAAGCGGCGGGTAACTTTGTGGCCGCGCATGGTTTGGTAGCGGGGAACCACGTCTTTGACGTAACCAGTTAACAGGTGTCCGTGGTGGGGGAGCCCGTTAGCAAAGGGTGGCCCATCGTTAAAGGTGTATTCGTTTTCGTCGGGGCGTTGCTCAACCGACGTTTCAAAAATATTGTCTTCGGCCCAGCGAGCCAGGATGCGTGTTTCTAATGCCGGAAAGTCGGCTTTTCCTGCCGTTGGGTAGGGCTGGTCGGAAGTGGGTTGATTACTCATGGACGGGTGTCAGGTTATCGGCGCACCGACCCCAGTTCAGCCTTAGGCCTCTTCGGCAGGTTCCTCGGTGACTGCCTCTTCGGTTGGAGCCTCGTCGGCTTCCACTTCTTCGGTAGGTTCCTCAGCAGCGGGTTCCTCGGCTGGAGTCTCGTCGGCTGTCTCTTCGGCGGGTTCCTCAGCGGAAGCAGTTGCGTCGTCTTGTTCCTCGGCGGGCTCTTCGGCTGGAGCCTCGTCGGAGTCTCCGCTGGCAGTCTCTTCGGCGGCCGGTTCTTCAACGACTTCTGCCTCTTCGGGCTCGCCTCCGTCGCGAAGGTTTTGCCAAGTGGCTACGGCTGCCCGGTAGGTAGCGTCAGCTTCCGCTACCACTTCGGCGCCACCGCCAGAGTCTTGAGCCTTTTTTAGTTCTTCTGCTGCTGCATCCTTAGCTTTAGCGGCTTTGTTAACTCGCTGAGTAGCTGCCACGGCATCTTCGGCGGCCTTGCTGCGGCGGTTATAGAGCAGGAGAGCTTTTTGTGTGTCGTCATCAAGTTTGACCATGCCCCCATGATGGCCGAATGAACGCCGACTCCCACCCTTTAATACGGACTTTAAGAAATTCGTAGCGTTTATTTTGTTTGGTCTAGAAGTGCTCGGGCTCGCCGTGCCACCGGTTCATCAACCATCTCACCGTTTACGGCAATGGATGCTTGGCCTTCAGACAAGCCTTTTTGGTAGGCCTCAACGACTTGCTTAGCCCAAGAAAGCTCTTCGGGGCTGGGCATAAAAGCCTCATTGGCCAGCGCTACTTGACGAGGGTGGATGCAAAGTTTTCCGGCAAAACCTAGAGCCCGAGCTTCTTGGGACTCTCGGGTAAAACGTTGGTCATCGCTAAAATCTGTTACCACCATGTCAAGGGCTACTGCTCCCCCCAGGCGGGCTGCTTGGCCTACCTGGCTGCGGGCCATTAGTACTTCAAGGTTGTCGGGGCGCCGCACCCCGCCGAGGTCGGCGATGTAATCTTCTGCCCCGAAGTAGCACCAGTGGACTCGCGGATGGCTGGTTACGTCAACTGCCTGTACTACTCCGGCTACGGTTTCTAACCCGGCCATGATGTTGAGATTGGCGAGGCCAGCGTTGTCAAGAGCGTCGACCACTTTGGCTACTTCGGCGGTGCTTGTTAGTTTTGGCACCACCACGCCGGCCAACTGTTGGGTAAGCCCGTGGGTGATGTCCTCACCGAACCATGGGCTATCTAATCCGTTTATGCGCACCAGCAGTGGCAGGGTGGTGGCCAGTTGGTTGGCGGTGGATACGGCGATTTGCCGGGCTTGTTCTTTTTGTTCCGGCGGGGTGGCATCTTCTAAATCTATGACCGCAGCGCTGGGCTGCGACCGTGGCAATTTTGCCAAAACATCGGCTTGGTTGCCAGGAGCAAAGAGCAGGCTTTTCATAAGCACTCACGTTACCGCGTGGCGATGGCTTGAGCCCGGGCTTCTTTCATAGCGGCTGATAGATCGTCGAGCGAGCGCTCTTGGGCGGGGCCGTTTCCGAGGAAGCAAAAGACCATGCGCTTAATTGGTAAATTGGTGGATTTTTGGGCCATAAGGGCGTAGGCGGCGCCTTGGAGGCGGTAGTGGGCCACCTTGGCGTCGAGATCTTCGCTGGTCTGATAGCCATCAGTTTTGTAGTCCACGATGACTAAACCATCACCGTCCCGGTAGGCCAAATCTATGTAGCCCTCTAAGAGAAGGCCGGGGTCTACAGAAGCGGCAACATAAAGTTCTCTCCAATGTTCGCTTTGCGCTGCCGCAGTTACCGATGGAGATCGTAGAGCAGCGCTAACCATGGAAGCCACGAGTTTCTGGTCGGCGTCTTCGGCGGCCGCTGCTTGTCGGGCTTCGGCTTGCCCGTCGCTGGAGAAGTCAATTATTTCTAGCGCTTTGTGTACGGCCCGGCCGGCAGCCGGGCCGTGCCGCCCGGCTTCGCCGTAGGCCGTGTGGGTATCTTCTTCTGTGCTCTCTGGGGTCAGCGAGGTAGCGGCCACGGTGGGTCGGCGGTTGCTGCGTTCTTGCACTGCGGCGAGGTCGTCTCGCCAAGCAGTGAGGTCGGGAAGATTGCTGGTCTGGGGTGGGGCGGGAACCGCAAAAGGTTGGGCTACTGGTGTTGACAGCGTGACCGCTGTTGGGTCGGCTACTTCGCAAATAATTTCGGCTGAGCAAACGCTAACTTGGTTTTCTGCGGGTTTTTTCGAGAGTTTACGGTGGAGGGAAACCACCAGGTGATCGCGGGCTCGGGTGGCCGCTACATAAAGTAGCCGTAACCGTTCAAGGTGTTCGTGGTGGTCGGATTGGTCTTGAGAATGTCGACGTGCGTCGTTGACGAGATCTTTTTTGAAACCCACGGCAATGCCAGTAGTTCCAGCAGGAAATGAAACGTGCAAACTGCGAGTGTTTCGGGTTGACCCGAGGTCAGCTAATACGCATATGGGGAACTCCAACCCTTTTGAAGCGTGGATGGTCATGATCCGTACGGCGTCGTCGTCGGGCTCTGGGGGGACAACCTCATCTACTTTGACTTCATCATGGGCGTGCAGGCCGCACCAGTGAAGAAACGAGCGAAGGCCGCCGCTGCGTAGTTCGCAGTAAGTGCGTGTGGAGTCGGAAAAGGTTCGAATGCGTCGCCAGGCGTCCCGGGGGCGGGGGTGAGCCATGGCCAGTTCCATAGCCCTGCGCTCTCGAATAACTCGATCAAGAAGTTCAATGGCGTTACTCCATGGGCGGATTTCGTGGATTTTTTTCATCCAAGCCAACCCAGCCCGTACCGGGTGATCGTCGGGGAGGTTCACTTTTCCTGGCTCAAGGTGGTTCCAGTTTCCTCCGTGGCTGACAAAGGCATAAAGGTCGTCATCGCTGCAGCCAAAAAGTGGTGAGCGTAAAGCGGTTATCAAAGCCAACTCGTCGGTGGGGTCGTCAATGGCCCGCAAGGTGGTGAGTAGGTCACGGACTTCATCATTTTTCCAAGGATCTGACCCAGCTTCTATCCGGCAAGGCACGCCGGCGGCCTCAAGGGCTTTGGCGAGGTCGGCCACGGGTTTCCGGGTGCGCACCAAAATTGCTATGTCGCCTGGTCGGCAAGGTCGCCACTGGCCAGTTGCTTGGTCAAGGATGGTCCAACCTTCGGCTAGGGCGGTGGTGATGGTGGCCGCCACTTCGGTGGCGTCTTCGGTGCGCCGTTGGTCAGCGTTAATTTTTTCGTGGCCATCAAAACCAAGAAAGGTGACGGAAGGTCCCACAAAAGACCCTTCGCGCTGAGCTACTAGGGGCACGTAATTGGGTTGGGCATGGGCTTGGGGGATGATGAGTTGGCCGAATATGTTGTTGACCCATTCAATGACCGGTCCGGTGGTGCGAAAGTTGCGTTCGAGGTTGATGCCCTCGGAGTCAAAAGACTCTTGGGCGGAAAGGTAAAGCGAAATATCGGCTCGGCGAAAACCGTAGATGCTTTGTTTTGGGTCACCGACAAAAAACAAAGCCCCGGGGCGGGGTTTGAGTTGGCGCCAGTCGGTGGTGATGGTGTCGGGATCGGCGATGAGGGCGGCTAGTTCAATTTGCAATGGGTCGGTGTCTTGAAACTCGTCGAGCAACAGGCGTTGGTAGCGCTGGCTTAGGGACTTTCGGACGGCTAAGCCATGGTCGGGGTGCAGGAGCACTCGGCGGGCCAGCACCAGGAGGTCGTGGAAGCTCAGTTGGCCTTGACGCTGACGTTGGTTAGCCGCCGCTACGGCGCTTTGGCCGATGGTTTGAATGAGACGAGCAATGATTTCGTTGGTAAGGCGCTGAAGTTCATCGGTGATGGTTTCGTGAGTTGCTACCAGTTGTTCACGTACCTCTCCGACGCTTACCTCTCCGGTCCAGTTGCCTTTATTGCCGGCACCTTTGCCGGTAGCGGTTGGGCTTTTAGAGAGAAGCCTCACTACGGAAAGAGGGTCGGCGGTGTTGCGTGCGAGTTCTTCGGTGAATTCGGCTACGGCGTTAAGTTTCTCGGCCATTTTGTCGTCGCTGGTTGCACAGTGGTCGGCCAATGCGGTCAAGTTTTGTAAGGTCTCAACGATTTGGTCCACTGCAAGGGGAGTGGGTTTGGGAGCGGTGGGGAGTCGCTGTTCAACAAGGTCCCAATTTTCGTCAAATCGTAAAGCCAATTTGCGAAGGTGGTCAAGGGTTATGCCGAGTTCCATGCCGGCCAGCACCGTGAACGTTTGGTCAGGGTCGTTGAGTAGATCATGCAAGGTGAGGGACCACCGTTCGTCAAACTCCAGCAATCCTGAAACATCGTCCATGAGTTCCACGGCAGGCGGAAGCCCCGCTTCTATGGGATGGTCGATCAGGATGCGTTGGGCAAAGGCGTGCAAGGTGCACAAGGCGGCCCCATCAAGTTCTACTAAAGCTGCGGCAGCTAAGTCGGCGGTATCGCTGTCTTGGTTTACCAGTTGTTCGAACCGGCGCCGTACCTGGTCACGGAGTTCGCTGGCCGCCCGGTCGGTAAAGGTGATGGCAGCAATGTGCTCCATAGAGACGCCGCTGCACACCAGCGCCACGATGCGCCCCACCAGGGCGGTGGTTTTGCCGGTGCCGGCTCCTGCTTCTACGAAAAGGGTGGCGTTGAGGTCTTCTTTGATGCGGTCTCGTGCTATTTGATCAACCATGGTTTTTCTCCAAACCGACGGTGGCGGCGATTTCTTCGTTTTCGAGGTCGCCGATGAGTGAGCGGTAAACGTCGAGGGCGGGGTCTTCTTTTTTGTGCATCCAGCGGTCGAAACTGCTTGTGGTGCCGAGCCCGTCGGGGTTGCAATAGTGGCAAGGCAACCCGTAACGATCGTCTTTGTCGGGGCGGGCCGGGAAAAGGCCAGATTGAATGCTGTTGGCAATTACCCCAAGGACATAATCGAAGCGGTCAAGCACTTCGGCGGTGAGGGGGTGGCCTTGTAGTTTCCCCCCGTCGGTGAGGAACCAGTATTGAGCGTGCACGTTGCTCTCAGGTAGTTCGAGTAGGGCCCGTGCAGCTAATCCATAGAGCGGGAGTTGAAGGTACTGGCCATTGACGTCGGGGTTTTGGACAGTGACTTTTTTGTAGTAACTGGCTTGTCCGGTTTTGTAATCGCTGATGATTAAGTGCCCGTCTTGGGTTTTGTCCACTCGGTCGATCATGCCGCGAAACCGAATCTGGCGACCGTCGGGCAGGGTATGCACGTAAGGGGTCAAGCCAGTTATTCCGAAGCCGAGTTCGGCTGCCAAAGGGGTGGCGCCGGTGCTCTTGCGAAATAAATTGTCGTCAATTAGGAATGCTTCAAGAGCGCGAAGCAAGTGTTGGCTTTCCATTTTCCAGAGGAGCGATTGGCCGGCTAAGCCGCGATCTTCAAGGAGAGTGAACTCTTCTTGGCAAAGGGTGTGAAGGCGTTGCCGGTGCTGTTCATTCCATACTTCACCAGGGACTGGGAGGTCGCCGGCTTCAAGGCCGTCTTTGATGAAGCGTTCGAGTATGTGGTGGGCCAAGGTGCCCCGGTCGAGTGGGTTGATTCGCTCTTCGTCGTTGGGCTCAAGGGGGGCTTTTACCTTGAGTATGTGTTCCACAAAGTAGGCGTAGGGGCATTTGACCCAACTTTGAAGCCGGGTGGCCGAGACGATGGTGCTTCCGTCAGCGGGGGTGGGGAGGTTTTTGCTGGTTAAGCGGCCGTCAAACTCGGTGAGAGTGTCAAGGTTGCGCTGGGAGATAAGCCGGGCTCCGCGAGACAATATCTGGTCGGTGTTTAGACGAGAAGATGTTAAGAGTTGGCCACCGGTGTGTTGATGACGAAGTAACTCCGCTAAAGCATATTCCTGATGGTTGAGGGGGAAATCTAGTTTGTGTAAGGAGCCCACGAAGGAAGGGAAGGTCTGGAACCATGAGGAGGTAGTTTTTTCAAGATCTTCAGGTGCCGGACGAGTGCCGGTCTTGGCTTCTACTTGGTCGAGAAGCCAACGTGAGGGTACTAATTCGGTTTTGGCCCCAAGGTCGCCTCGAGGGAAGATCAAGACTTGTTGTGGGGCGGAGGCCAAGACGGCGAGCAAATTGTGATGCAACTGTGCTTGATGTTCGTTTCGGCTGGGGAGCGAGCCGTTGGTCGAGCGCCGGAGAACGTCGGGCAGCAGTGGGTCGTCTCGGCGTCGGGTGGGGGTGATCCCCTCGGCGAGGCCGACCACTATCACGAGGTCAAGGTCTAAACCGGCGACCACGCTAAGCCCGCCCACTAAGACTCCTTCACCGAAACGGCCTGAGCGGTCAAGGCCTCGGTCGAGACCGTCGGATACGGCACGATAAAAAGTTGTGAGCCCGGGTGTGGCTTCTATGAAATGTAGTCGAGAAAGGCTCCGTAGGAGGTCGGTTACTTGGCTGAGGGCTTCGGTTTCTGCTTCGGGCCAGTCAGGGCGTTCGGTGGCTGGTGCGAGGTATTGTTTCAAGAGTTTTTCTGCCCAGGCAGCGAGTTCTGGCCAACTGGAGCGGGGTTCAATATCGTTCACGGCCTCCGCTAGTCGTTGAACGAAGGTTGTCAAGTTTTTGGCTTGAGTGGTGTTTTCTTCGAACCGACTCCAGGTGGAAGGGTCTGACCCGGCGGCTTCTTTGTTTTGTTTGTCTTGTTCTTGGTCGGCTCGGTATTGGTTGAGTCGACGTTCCCATTGTTCTAAACCAGAAGTAATGCCCGCTTGGCGCGACAGGCGCTCCCATTGGGCGGAAGGTATTTTTTGGTTGTCTCCATCAAAAATGGCTCCGGAAGACACAAGAGCCATAACGGCAGAGCGGGAAAAATCTTGGTCCGACAACTCGAGTAATGCCAACAGGGTGCGGCCGGCTATTGATTCGCTGAGTCTCCGGTCGGCGACTCCGTTGAAGGTGAGGCCAGCGGATCGCAAGTGTTGATGCAACAGGCTGGCGTAGTGGTCGGTGCCGGGGTGGGCAATAGCCATGCGAGCAAAGGAGGTGCCTTGGGCAGCAGCGGCCACTATTTGGCGTACGGCCATGCGGGCTTCTTCGTCGGGGTCGGCGAGGGAACAAACAGAAAGTTGTTCGGTAAGGGGTTTTGGTTGTGGTGGGGTAAAGGCTCCGCCGAGATGTTCAACGACCAATTGGGCTGGCTGGTCAGCAGTTGGGTCGCCGGTGTAGCCGGCGATGACCGCTAAAGAGTTTTGGTTGGCTAAAGCGGTTAATAAACCGAGGCCTGAGTTGGTGATTTGGCCAGGGAGGTAAACCACTACAGATCCAAGAGGTTCAAGTGCTGGGTGGCCGCTAGCGGCGATGCTTTGGGCGGCGTGGTTGAGGTCTACTTCGTCGAAGTAGCGGGTGGTCAACCGTTGGTGGGTGAGGCGATGGATGCGCACAATTTCTTGAGCTTGGCGATGGCCAGCGGATAGTGCGTCTAACGTTTCGTCGTCGAGTTCGCGTAGCTCGCGATGGACCCGCACCATGGCGCGTTCGGTGGCGGGGTGGCGAGCTACCGGTTTCAAAAGGTCTGCTGATTTGGCCAGCGTGGCTCGCACGGCGGCTGCTACCACGGGGTCAGAAACAGGAATTCGCGAATCATCGGTTAGTGCCGGAGCGGCCAAGAGGCGGGCCACGCCAAGCAAGGTGTCGAACCTTACGGCGGCCAAACCACCCTGAGTAGCGAGGGCTCGGCGGGCTGATACCCCGACCAAGTTGGAGGGCACGATGACGGTTACGGGAGTCAAAGCATCGCCTGCTTTGGCCCGGTTTACTGCGGCGGCCAGCGCTTCGGTGGCCGCAGCCCCGTACTGGGTGAAGGTAAAAGTAGTTTCCATGTAGTGAGTAAGGGTACGTCACCCCTGTGACAGTGCCGATTCGTGGCTGGATGTGGTGTGCTGCTTTACTCCGAACTAGGTTCAGCACATGACTGATCAAATTGCAGAACTTGAGTACCCAGGGCGGTGGGCCGCCGAAGATCCTGACCGTTTAGCTATCGTGATGCACGGTTCGGGACAAACCATGACCTTCGCCGAGTTGCATGCCGAGGCCGGCCGCATAGCCAACTTATTTCGTAGCTTGGGGTTGAAAACCGGCGAACATATGGCTTTTTGTCTAGAGAACCGGTTGGATTTTTTGCCGCTGGCTTGGGGCGCTATTTATGCCGGGTTGCATTACACGGCGATTTCTTCTCGACTGACGGCCGGTGAGATGACCTACATTATTAATGACTGTGGGGCGCGGGTGTTTGTAACCTCGCCTTACAAAACAGAGGCCGCCGCAGAAATGCTGACCGCTACCCCCAAGGTAGAGGCTCGCTTTAGTGTGGGTGGTTTGCTTGAAAACCACGCATCGTTTGAAGATGCAGTAGCGGCGCAATCCTCTGAGGTGCCCGAAGATGCGGTTGAGGGCCAAGACATGCTTTATTCCTCCGGTACCACCGGTAGACCTAAAGGGGTCAAGATGCCTATCGCCGGCCAACCGTTGGGCCAGTCCACCACGATTTCCCTGATGGCTAAAATCCTTTTTAGCGCAGAACCCAACACGGTGTACTTGTCGCCGGCCCCGCTCTATCACGCGGCCCCTTTGCGTTTTTGTCTGAGTTATCAGCGCATTGGATGCACCGTGGTGGCTATGGAAAAATTTGACCCCGAAGAGGCGCTGGCGGCCATTGAAAAGCATCAAGCGCACGGCAGCCAGTGGGTGCCCACCATGTTTGTGCGCATGCTCAAATTGCCCGAAGAAGTCCGGAAAAAATACGACGTGTCGTCGCTGGCCTCAGCCATTCATGCGGCGGCCCCCTGCCCGATAGAGGTAAAGCGCCGAATGATCGACTGGTGGGGCCCGGTGCTTCATGAGTATTACGCCGGCACCGAAGGCAACGGTTTGACGTACACCAACTCGGCCGACTGGCTTGAACACCCCGGGTCGGTGGGCAAAGCGATTTTAGGCGAACTGGCTATTATGGACGACGACGGCAACGAGGTGCCGGTGGGCCAAGAGGGCAGTGTTTATTTTCGCGGCAACTCGGCTTTTGAGTACCACAACGATCCACAAAAAACCGCTGATGCCAAACTGGGAGCCAATATGAGCACCCTGGGCGATGTCGGTCGTCTTGACCAAGACGGGTTTTTGTATCTCACTGACCGTAAGGCTTACATGATCATTGCTGGTGGGGTAAATATTTACCCGCAGGAAGCAGAGAACGTGTTGACCATGCACCCTGCGGTATTCGACGTGGCAGTTATTGGGGTGCCCAACGATGACTTCGGCGAAGAAGTTAAAGCGATAGTGCAGTTAGTTGACCCATCGGAGGCCACGTCAGAAATGGCCAAAGAACTCATTGCTTATTGCCGGGACCAGTTAGCCGACGTGAAGTGTCCGCGCAGTGTGGATTTCAGAGACGAACTGCCCCGGCATCCCACCGGCAAGTTGTATAAGCGTCTATTGAAAGACGAATATTGGGCAGGTCACGAGACCCGCATCTAGCTAACCCGCTTCGGAGTGGGTTACTGGCTGTTCACCCATCCATTCGCGCAAGGTGTTCTTTAACTTGGTTTGTTGAATAAACAAGTCGTGTTCGGGCCCGGCGTCGGTGGTGGATTGTGGGGCCTTCAAATAGAAGGACAGCCATTCTTGTACGCCTGATTGGCCGGCTCGGTGAGCGAGGTCCATAAATAAGGCGAGGTCCAAGACGATGGGGGCGGCCAAGATGGAGTCACGGCACAAGAAGTCGACCTTGATCTGCATGGGGTAACCCAACCAGCCGAAGATATCAATGTTGTCCCAGCCTTCTTTGTTGTCGCCGCGAGGTGGGTAGTAGTTGATGCGCACCACGTGGTCGATGTTGCCGTAAAGGTCGGGGTAGGACTCGGGTTGCAAGATGGCATCCAGTACGCCGAGTTTGGACATTTCTTTGGTTTTGAAGTTTTCTGGGTCGTCGAGTACTTCGCCGTCTCGATTACCCAAAATGTTGGTGGAGTACCAGCCGCGCAAGCCCAACATGCGAGCTTTGATACCGGGGGCCAATAGGGTTTTCATCCAGGTTTGACCAGTTTTGAAGTCTTTGCCGACGATGGGTACGCCGCGGGTGGCGGAGAGTTCAATCATGCAAGGCAAGTCGGTAGAAAGGTTGGGTGCTCCGTTGGCGAAAGGCACGTCGCTCATGAGGGCGGCGTAGACGTAAATCTGGCTGGGAGAAATGTTTTCGTCGTTGGCGTGCAAGCCGGCTTCGAAGGCAGCCACGGTGTCGTGTACTTCGCTGGGCTCTTGGTAGGCCTCGGTGGATCCGCACCACACCATGACCAAACGGTCGCAGTTATTTTCGATGCGGAAATGTTCGATGTCGGCAATGAGGGCTTCGGCTTGTTCCCATTTGGAGGCGATGTTTTTTACGCGAACTCCGTCAAGTCTTTTAACCCAGCGTTGGTCGAACACGGCGTCCATGGGGACGATGCCTTCGAGTTCGGCAGAGAGGGGAGCGAGGTCTTTTTCGTCGAGCACGCCGCAGGTGCGGGCTGCTTCAAGAGCGTTCGGTGAGATGGGGTCCCAGCCGCCGAAGACCAGGTCGTCGAGTTCGGCCAGGGGCACGAATTCGCGAATCAGTGGGTTGCGGTTTTCTTCTCGGCCGCCGAGGCGGATGTGAGCCATTTGGGTGAGTGACCCGATGGGGGCGCTGA
Source organism: Acidimicrobiia bacterium (assembly GCA_012959995.1). Classification (NCBI taxonomy): domain Bacteria; kingdom Bacillati; phylum Actinomycetota; class Acidimicrobiia; species Acidimicrobiia bacterium. The sequence continues at coordinate 68,288 of DUCC01000010.1, read as the reverse complement.
GGCCTTTGCGGGCGGCAATTACGCCGGCGATAAAGGTAGAGGAAACAGCACCGAGGCCCGGGGTAAGGACCCCCAATTTTCCGGTTGCGGGTTTGATGTTCATTTGTTCAGTCATAGCGAGCAAGCATAAGCATTGGTCAACGTTTATGTTGTTATATTAAGCAAGACTTAATATTGCGAAAGAAGAACCACATGTCATCTCGAGAACCAATGCTGTTACCGAACCTCAGTGTGCAACAACTTGAGTACCTGGTGGCCGCCGCCGATCACCCCACCCGAGCCGCCGCCGCCCAAAACCTTGGAGTCACTGCTTCGGCACTTACCCAGGGGCTCACCGAACTTGAACGCCGGGTCGGGCTCCCACTTTTTGAGCGCCAGGGCCGCTCGACCGTGTTGCGCCGCCAAGCCAACCAAGTGTTGGCCCATGCCCGCCGGGTAGTAGCCGAAACCCGCGACCTCGCTCGCTGGGCAGAAGCACAAAAAAGTGGCAGCACCGGCCAAATACGGCTCGGATCTATTGACGCCGTTGCGGTGCACCACAAAGCCGAAGCCATTCGCCGCTTTCACCAAGACAGCCCTGAAGTAGACCTGCACCTCACCGTGGCTCCCTCCGGGCCTCTGCTTGAAGCCCTCCAGTCCGGAGACCTTGACTTGGTGCTTTGTGTTGACCCGACCCCCGCCCCTCCGGGCATCGACGTCACCCTGCTCTGCGAAGAACCGCTCATGGTTTATGCACCCCCAGATATCAAGCAACACCCAATGCTTAAGTGGGGGCCGTGGGTGTCGTTTCCGGCGGGATCGCATACTCGCTCGGTAATCGCCGCCGCTCTCGCCGCCGAAGGAATGGCCTACGAGGTTGTTGCAGAGTCCAACCAGCCTGAAGTGTTACGAGAAATGGTTCGCCTGGGTCTGGGTTGGGCCGTGCTGCCCCCGGTACAGGCCGAGTCCGGCGTTGACCCCCTCACCCCGGTGCGCCGCCTCCCGATAGCGAAACGTAAGTTAGTAATCGCTCGTCGGACTGCCGCACCACCCGATCCAGCGACCGAAGCCTTAATCGCTGCGTTAGAAAACTCGGCTTGACAACCAACTCCCTCGGTTCAAGACCGCTAGCCTGCCGACACCGGCAACTATCAACAGTTGCTTTTATTGTTTCTTAAACAAAGGACGATGACATGCCTTGGCCCACCACCCGAGACGAAGAACTTTTTGGTTACGTCGATCAAGAAAAAATACGTCAAAACACCACCCTGCAACTCATTGCTTCAGAAAACTTTGCGTCACCAGCGGTGCTAGAAGCCTCCGGTTCGGTGCTGACCAACAAATACGCCGAGGGTTACCCCGGCAAGCGTTACTACGGGGGCAACGAGTTTGTCGACGAAGTAGAAGACTTGGCCCGTGACCGGGTCAAAGCCTTGTTTGGGGCAGAACACGCCAACGTGCAACCCCACTCAGGAGCCAACGCCAACATGGCGGTTTACCAGGCCTTGCTGCAGCCCGGCGACACCGTCTTGGGCCTCAGCCTTGACCACGGCGGCCACCTCACCCACGGGTCTTCGGTTAACGCCAGCGGGATTCTCTATAACTTTATTTCCTACGGTTTAACCGCTAGCGACGAACGCTTGGACTACGAAGAAATCCGTGCCTTGGCTCATGCCAACCAGCCCAAGATGATTGTGGCCGGAGCCACCGCCTACTCGCGCATTATTGAACCAGCTCCCTTGCGAGAAATTGCCGATGAGGTCGGGGCGTTGCTGATGTTTGATGCGGCCCACATCGCTGGTCTTATTGCCGGGGGAGTGCACCCCAACCCGGTGCCTTACTGCGACATCGTGACCTTCACCACGCATAAAACTCTGCGGGGCCCACGAGGCGGCTGTATTTTGAGCCGAGAAGAACACGCTAAAGCAATAGATAAAGCTATTTTCCCCGGTACTCAAGGCGGGCCGCTTGAACACCACATCGCTGCTAAAGCGGTGGCTTTCAAAGAAGCCGCCGACCCATCGTTTGCCGTTTACGCGGCACAAATTGTGGCCAACGCAGCAGCGCTAGCCAAAGCCCTGAGTGGCCACGGTTTCCGCATAGTTTCTGGCGGCACCGATAACCACTTAATGGTGGTAGACCTTCGCACCTTTGACCCAGACCTCACCGGGGCCGTTGCACAAACAGTGCTTGACCGCGCAGGAATCACGCTGAACAAAAATACCGTACCTGACGACCCACGGTCACCTTTTGTGACCAGCGGAGTGCGCATCGGCACCCCTTCCACCACGACCCAAGGGATGAAAGAGCCAGAGATGGCGCAGATTGCCGGCTTCATTGCCCGCACCCTGACCGGGCGTGAAGACGACGCAGTCATCGCCCAAGTGCGCAGTGAAGTAATGGACCTCTGTCAACAATTCACCCCCTACGAGGGTTAGAAAGCGTAAGTTCTTTTTATGCCGAGCCCGCTGGCCTTCATAATCGTTGGAGGAGTGACCGCTTCGGTCACCGCAGCAGCCACCCCAATTGCTATGCGTGTAGCGGTACGGGCTGGGGTTTTGGTGGCCCCCGATGATCGCAATGTGCATTCCTACCCCACGCCTCCGTTGGGCGGGGTGGCCATGTACGTGGGGTTGCTTGCGGGTTTACTGACCGCTTGGGCGTTAGGGGACTTCGCCGCAGTATTTGCGTCCCCCACCGAAATGGTCGGCTTTTTGCTGGCCGCTACTTTGATGTGTGGGGTCGGGGTGCTCGACGATGTGCGTCCGGTGTCGGCTCCCGCCAAGGTGGCCGGCATGGTGGCCGGGGCCAGCATTTTATCTCTGGCGGGTATTTCGTTGCTGGTGTTGCGCATACCGTTTTTGGATTTAGTCATTCTCTCGCCAGATCTTTCCGCCTTGCTTACCGTGGTTTGGGTGGTGCTTATCGCCAACGCTGTGAACCTCATTGATGGGCTCGATGGTTTAGCCGCCGGCATTGTTGGTATTGCTGCGTTAACGTTTTTTCTTTACGCCTTACAACTTGAAGAGTCGGGGGTTTTGTTTGACGGCAACCCGGGGTCGCTTATTGCTTTGCTCACCGTGGGGGTGTGTGTAGGGTTTTTGCCTCACAACGTGCATCCGGCCCGTATTTTTATGGGTGATGGGGGGGCGTTGCTTTTAGGGCTGTTGATGGCGGCATCTACCGTGGCGGTGGGGGGTCGCACGGACGCTCCGTTTAGCGGGCAGTCGTTCTTTTTCTTCGCCCCGATTTTTATTCCTATCATCGTGTTGGGGGTGCCGTTGCTGGATATGACCTTCGCTATTATTCGTCGGGTGGCTACTCGAGGGTTAAAGGTGACCCAAGCGGACAAAGATCATTTGCATCATCGTTTGATGCGTCTGGGTCACGGACATCGGCGGACGGTGTTTATTTTGTGGGCATGGACGGCATTGTTGTCGGGGTTTGTACTGTGGCCTACCTACACCGGGGAAGGCGATGCTTTGGTGCCTATGGGTATCGCTGCGGTATGCCTGGCTCTTTTTACGGTTCTTCACCCCAGGTTTCGAACAAACGAAGAAACGGTGTGACCGATTTGGCAGTAAAGGCGCCCGTTTGGGTTGCCGACCCTGTCTTGAGTGAATAGATTTGTTAACGGTCAAGGAGGATTTACCTCGTTGTGCCAACTACCCGGGCAGAGGATTTTTTGTTTATGGAACAAAACGAATCACGCGAACTGAAGCAAGGCTTTGCTGACGCCTTCGCTGCTGCTTTTGAAATGGTGGTGACCCCGGTGATTTTTGGTTTTCTCGGTTGGTTGCTTGACGGCCAAATCGGTACCTCCCCGCTCTTCACCGTGGCCTTCGTTTTACTTACCGTGGCCTATGCCTCGTGGAAAACTTTTCATAACTACACAAATAATCTTGAACACCAAGTTGCCGAGCGACGTAAAGCTTGGCGAGCTAACGGGCCGCTGGTGTGAACATGACTCTGGACGCTGCGGTGAACCCCGAACAAGAAGTTGCCCGAGATTTATCGCGCCGAGCCTTGATGGTTTTGCCAGCGTTTCTGCTGGTGGGAGCACTTTTTGATGGTTTGAGCGGGGCAGCATCTGCGGCGCTGGCCCTTGCCTTGGTGGCTTTGAATTTTCGTTTGGGCGCCGCCATTATCGCTCGAGCCATGGCCATTTCGCTTAACGCTCTTTACGGTGCCGTGCTTTTTGGTTACCTTTTTCGCCTCGGTTTTATGACTGCTGTCGTTTTAGTTGTCAGAAACGGTGAATGGTTCGCTACCGTGCCCTTCGCAATAACCCTTCTCATTACTCATCTGGGTTTGCTTACCTGGGAGACCAAGCACGTTGCGGCGTCGCTGGCTTTCCCCGGGTTGGCACCCACCGACCTTAAGCCTCAGGAGTAGCACCAAAAGTGAACGTGCTCGCACTCGACTTCCCACCAGTCAGTCATCTCTTTGAGTGGCCCGACATTTTCTTTAATGGCACCTTTTACGCCATCAACAAATCGGTACTCATTTACTTTGCTGCGGTAATTCTTACCTTGCTCATCTTTTTGGTGGCGGGCCGCAAGCAAACATCAATGGTTCCCGCTGGCATGCAGCACGTTGCTGAGTCAGGCATTAATTTCATTGAAGAATCTGTGGTGATGGAAACCATCGGCCCAGAAGGCAAAAAGTTTATGCCTTTCTTGACCACCATGTTTTTCTTCATCTTATTTTCTAACATTTTCGAAGTTATTCCTGGTATTCAGTTTCCCGCCAACAGTCGCATGGCGGTACCCATCACTTTGGCGTTAGTGGTTTGGGTTATTTACAACGTGGTGGGTATTAAGTCTCAAGGGTTGGGTGGCTACCTCAAGAACTCACTTTTCCCTCCGGGCGTGCCCAAGGCGCTTTACCTCATCGTTACTCCCATCGAATTGGTCTCCACTTTTGTGGTGCGGCCTTTCTCGTTGGCTATCCGGCTTTGGGCCAACATGGTGGCCGGCCACCTTTTGTTGGTGACCTTCGCCGTTCTTTCTACGGCCCTGTGGGACGCCACCTATATTGGTGCGGCGGCCCCCTTTGCCATGCTGGTCATGATGACCGGCTTTGAAATCTTGGTGTCGGTCTTGCAGGCCTTCATCTTCACCATTCTTACTGCTGTATACATCGGCGGTTCGCTGCACCCTGCTCACTAGGGCGCAACGAAGTAAAAGATCAATATTAATAAACAATCTCCAGACGGAAACTCCGGCTGGATAACAAAGAAAACAGGAGAATCCAAGTGCTGAACGTTCTGGCGCAAACGGGAGCGGGCGAAGTGCTCGAAGGCCTTAAGGCCATCGGAGCTGGCCTAGGTTACGGCTTGGCCGCTATCGGCCCTGGTATCGGTATCGGTACCGTGGTTGGTAACGCAATTTCATCGATGGCTCGACAACCAGAGTCAGCCGGCATGGTCCGGACGACGATGTTCTTGGGCATTGCCTTCACTGAGGCTTTGGCCTTGATCGGTTTCGTTGTCTTCATCCTTTTGATGCCTTAAGCATCGTCGACGACGAGAGAGAGTAAACCAATGAGCAAATTACGGAACCGCCTACTGGTGGCCCCGCTTCTTGCCGTGCTGGGCCTTGTGGCCTTGTCCGGACCGGCCTCTGCGTCGGGCGAATCAGTGGGTGGCTGCATGGCCGAACTGTTCACCGAGGCAATCGAAGAAGCCCATGGCGACGTTGTACACGCCGCTCATGACGAGGCCGTGCAAAGCGCCCTCGAAAAGTGCTTCGAAGCGCCAAGCCCCATTATCCCTGAAGTAAACGAAATCATCTGGGGCGGTTCTGCCTTTTTGATCTTGTTTGTCATCATGGTAAAGAAAGGCTTCCCCGCTGTTAAAGGCGCTATGGATGCCCGGGCCGACAAGATTCGTGATGATCTTGACGCTGCAGAACAAGCCAAGACTGATGCCCAATCGGTAAAAACCGATTACGAAGCACAGTTGGCCGACGCTAAAGCTGAGTCTTCACGCATCATCAACGAAGCACGGGTAACCGCTGATCAGCTTAAAGCTGACTTGGCTGTCCAAGCCGAAGCTTCTATTGCTGAAATGCGTGAACGCGCTGCTGCCGACGTGGAATCTTCACGTCAGCAAGCCATAGCCGACTTGCGGGCCGAAGTGGCCGGCATCGCTTTGGGTGCAGCCGAACGGGTAGTGCAGTCCAGCTTGAACGCTGAAGTGCACGGCAGCCTGATCGACGCTTACATCGACGAGGTGGCCGGAAACAATGGCTAACCCCCAGGTGGCCGGCTACGCCGAAGCCTTGTTCGCGGTAGCGGCGGCAGAGGGAAACCTTGCCGTTGTCGAAGACGAACTGTTCGGTTTTGCTCAGGCAATCCGGTCCAACGACGAACTGCGTTCAACGCTCGCTGACGGAAACGTGCCCGCTGGTCGACGCCTCCAGGTGGTTGAAAACCTCCTGAGTGGTCAAGCCACAGCAACTACGTCAGCGTTGGTATCCCTCGTGGTAGGAGCCGGCCGCGCCGCCGACCTCCCCGCCATCGTGGATGCCTTTATTGAACGCAGTGCCGCATCACGCAATAAAGCTGTCGCCACCGTGCGTTCAGCGGTCGACCTTTCGGACGACCAACGCCAACGCTTGGCAGAGGCTATTAAAACCTCTTCCGGCAAAGACGTCGAAATTAAAGTGGTTATTGACCCAACTGTTTTGGGCGGGGTAATCACCGAAATCGGCGACGACATAATCGATGGCAGCGTGCGACGCCGCCTAAACCAGCTTCGTGAGAGCTTTCGCTAACCGGCGAGCTATCAGAGACGAGAGAGAAAAATGGCTGAACTGACGATCAACACGGCGGACATTGCCTCCGCTATCCAGAAAAACCTTGAAGGTTTCCAACCAAGCCTGGAACAATCCCAGGTGGGGCGGGTAATTTCCGTAGGTGATGGTATCGCTCGTGTATCGGGTCTTCCCGGCGCAGCGGTTAACGAGTTGCTCCAATTTGAGAGCGGCACTTTTGGGCTTGCCCTTAACCTTGACGAAGGGTCCATCGGTGCGGTGGTCCTTGGTGAGGTAAACGACATCGAAGAGGGCCAAGCAGTACGGGCCACCGGCGACATTTTGGCGCTGCCCGTGGGCGACGGCATGTTGGGTCGTGTGGTAAACGCTTTGGGCGAACCCATCGACGGAAAGGGCCCGTTGGTCAATGTTGAACAACGCCGCATGGAACTCCAAGCTCCCGGCATTATGGGTCGTAAGCCGGTGCACGAACCAATGCAGACCGGTATTAAAGCCATTGACTCTTTGATCCCTATTGGGCGTGGTCAGCGTGAGTTGATCATTGGTGACCGTAAAACTGGTAAAACCACTATTGCTATTGACACCATCATTAACCAGGCTGGTCAAGGCGTGAAGTGCGTTTATGTAGCTATTGGCCAAAAGGCTTCTACGGTTGCGCAAACCGTGGCCGTTCTTGAGGCTCATGGTGCTATGGAATACACGGTGGTAGTGATGGCTCCGGCCTCTGAACCCGCACCGTTCAAGTACTTGGCTCCTTACGCCGGTTGCGCCATTGGGCAACACTGGATGGACCAAGGCCAGCACGCTTTAGCGGTTTACGATGACCTTTCTAAACAAGCTGAGGCTTACCGACAAATGTCGTTGTTGCTTCGTCGTCCTCCGGGCCGTGAGGCTTACCCCGGCGATGTTTTCTACTTGCACAGCCGTTTGTTGGAACGCTCCGCCAAGTTGAGCGACGATTTGGGTGCCGGTTCGATGACCGCTTTGCCCATTATCGAGACCAAAGCGGGCGACGTTTCGGCTTTCATCCCTACCAACGTGATTTCCATTACTGATGGCCAGATCTTCTTGCAAGACGATCTGTTCAAATCTGGGGTACGTCCTGCTGTAGATGTGGGTATTTCCGTATCTCGCGTGGGTTCTGCCGCCCAAACCAAAGCCATGAAAGGCGCCGTAGGTACGCTCAAGTCTGACTTGCAGCAGTTCCGTGAGTTGGAGTCTTTCGCAGCGTTCGGTTCTGACCTGGATGCCGTATCGCAATCGCAACTTGACCGTGGTTACCGCTTGGTGGAATTGTTGAAGCAAGATTTGAACTCTCCACTTTTGATGGAAGAACAAACCGTTTCGCTGTGGGCCGGTACCCGGGGTCACCTTGATGGCATCGAAGTAGCGGACGTCACCCGTTTCGAAGCCGAGTTGTTGGAATGGTTCCGTACTCGTGAAGCAGGCAGCCTGGCCAGCATTAAAGAAACCGGTAAAATTGCTGACGAAGAAGCATTTGATGCTGCTATCGCCGCTTTTGCTGAACAGTTCACTGGTTCGCAGAGCAGCGACGATGCTCCTGATGCAGAACACATTGACACCGATTCGCACATTGTTGATGCCGACACTACTTTGCCTGAAGAAGACATTTCGGCAGGCAACGAGTGATCTTGATGTCTCGTTCTTTCTGCGCTTTGAAGACCCTCGGTTTTGCCGTGGGGTCTCTGGGCGCCCTTACGTTAGGGGCGGCTGATGGCCGGCGGTAAAGAACGCGAACTGCGACGTCGTATAGACAGCGTCCAGAACACCAAAAAAATTACCCGCGCTATGGAGCTTATTGCTGCTACTCGGGTAGTTAAGGCGCAACAACGAGCACGTGAGGCACGTCCTTACGCTAAACAAATCACCAAGGTTATTGAAAACTTGGCTGCTGGTGGCGCAGAGGTAGACCACCCGTTACTTCGCCAAGCCGAAAAAGTTGAATGTGTTGGGGTCATCGTGATCTCGTCGGATCGTGGTTTGGCTGGTCCGTATAACTCTTCGGTTATTCGTGCGGCAGAACGCCAAGTGCAAAATGCTCGTTCTGAAGGTGCTGGTTATTCGCTGATTGTTATTGGTAAAAAAGCTCGAGATTACTTCACTTTCCGCAAATACGAAATTGCCTCGTATACCGAAGGTATTAGTGACAACCCAACTTATGAAGACGCTCGCCACTTAGCCGACACGGTGGCCGGCCTGTTCATAAGCGGTGATATTGATCGCGTGGAGTTGGTCTACACCGAGTTCCTCAGCATGGGAAGCCAGAAAGTAGCCACTCGTCGTTTCTTGCCTTTAGAGGGCACCGAAACTATGGCTGCCAAAGGTAGCGGCGAGGCCGGAGCGACCGACTCTTTCGAATTTGAACCTTCACCAGAGGCCGTATTGGCAGCTCTGCTTCCTCGTTATGTGGAGGCTCGCTTGTTTGGGGCGTTGCTGGAGTCAGCAGCGTCTGAACACGCCAACCGGCAGCGAGCCATGAAAGCAGCGACCGATAACGCTGATGAGCTCATCACCAAGTTGTCCCGTGAAATGAACCGGGCTCGTCAAGATGCTATTACTACCGAAATTATGGAAATCATCAGCGGCGCTGAGGCACTTAACGATGATGACCAATCCGAAGAAAACGCCTCTGTGGGCGCCGAACACTAACCAGATCTGAAAAGAAACCAGGAGTAACCATGACTGTTACCGACCTTAAAGACGGACACATTGTCGGCATCGCCGGCCCAGTAATCGATGCGGAGTTCCCTCCCGGGGAATTACCAGAGATCAACACGGCCCTCGAGTTCGACGTTGTTATTGAAGGCGAAACCACCACCGTGGTGGCCGAAGTTGCTCAGCAACTCGGCAACAGCCGGGTGCGGGCTATCGCTATGAAACCTACCGACGGCTTGACTCGCGGCGTAGCGGTACGTAATACCGGTCGCGGCATTACTGTGCCGGTAGGTGACGCCACCTTGGGCCACGTGTTCAACGTGATTGGTAAAGGCCTGGATGACCCCAACGCTGCTCTTGATGCTGAACGTTGGGAAATCCACCGCAGCGCACCATCGTTTGATTCGTTGGAACCTAAAGCACAGATGTTCGAAACCGGTGTGAAGGTGATTGACCTTCTTACCCCTTACCTGCAGGGCGGAAAGATCGGCTTGTTTGGTGGTGCGGGTGTAGGTAAAACGGTACTTATCACCGAAATGATCAACCGGGTTGCCACCAACCATGGTGGTGTATCGGTGTTCGCTGGTGTGGGTGAACGTACCCGTGAAGGCACCGACCTCATGTTGGAGATGGAAGAGTCCGGCGTGCTGGAAAAAGCTGCTTTGGTCTTCGGCCAAATGGATGAGCCTCCTGGCGTGCGTTTGCGGGTGGCTTTGTCTGCTTTGACTATGGCTGAGTACTTCCGTGACGAGCAAGGCCAGGACGTGTTGTTGTTCATTGACAACATTTTCCGCTTCGTGCAAGCCGGTTCTGAAGTATCAACCTTGTTGGGCCGTATGCCTTCTGCTGTGGGTTACCAGCCCACCTTGGCCGACGAAATGGGCCAGTTGCAAGAACGCATTACTACCACTCGAGGTCGTTCTATTACCTCCATGCAAGCGGTTTACGTACCGGCTGATGATTACACCGACCCGGCACCGTTCACCTCGTTTACTCACTTCGACGGCACCACCGAGTTGAGCCGTGATATCGCTGCTTTGGGTATTTACCCTGCGGTGGATCCTTTGGCTTCGACCTCAACCATTCTTACCCCTGAGGTAGTTGGTGAAAAGCATTACAACACGGCTCGCCGGGTGCAAGAAATCTTGCAGCGTTACAAGGAACTCCAAGACATCATCGCCATTTTGGGCTTGGATGAACTTTCTGAAGAGGACCGCATCACGGTATCTCGAGCCCGTAAGGTGCAGCGTTTCCTTTCGCAGCCTATGAACGTGGCCGAAATCTTCACCGGTCTTCCTGGGGTAACCGTTCCGGTTCAAGAAACCGTTGATTCGTTTGCTGCTTTGGTAGACGGCGAACTGGATGACCTTCCTGAACAGGCTTTCTTGAACGTGGGTGGCGCAGATGACGCCCGCCGCAAAGCCGCTGAGCTCGAGGGCTAACGCAGTTATGACCTTTCAGGTTGAACTGGTTTCTCCGGAGGCCATTACCTATAGCGGCGAAGCCGAGATGCTGGTAGCGCGCACCGTAGAAGGCGGCGATATCGCTTTCCAGCCCGGGCACGTGCCATTTATTGGCGTGTTGGCGGTGTGGTCAGTGGAGGTTATTCGTCCCGATGGGGGCCGTGATGCTTTTGCGGTCCATCAAGGGTTTGTTCAAGTAGCGGGCACCAAGATCAGCATTTTGTCTGATGTGTCTGAAGAGGCTACTGAGATTGATGTGGCTCGTGCACAGACCGCTAAAGATAACGCTGAAGCGGCCTTAACGGCCGACAGCGAAGACCAAGACGCGGCGGGTGCTTTGGGTCGTGCGGAGCTGCGGCTTGCTGTAGCGGGCGCTGAACAGGCGTAACGAACCGTTTTTTGGTCCTTATGCGGGGCCGTCGGTGTGGGCATCTAATTTTTCGCTGTTGTGGCTGGCTGAGATAAGCCGGACTGTTCCAGAGAGCGAGCGCATGACTAAAGTTTGGGTATGTACTTTTCCTGATGAGTAGTGCACGCCTTTTAGTAGTTCGCCGTCGGTAATGCCGGTGGCGGCGAAGAAGCAGTTGTCGCCTGATACCAGGTCATCGATGGTGAGTACTTTTTCAAGGTCGTAATTTAGGTCTAGGGCGGCGTTGCGTTCTTTGTCGTTGCGGGGCCAGAGGCGGCCTTCCATTACGCCACCCATGCATTTGAGTGCGGCGGCGGTGATAACGCCTTCTGGGGTGCCGCCGATTCCGAACAGCACGTCGGCGCCACTGTCGGCCCATGCGGTTGAGATTGCCCCGGCTACGTCGCCGTCGGGGATGAGGCGTATGCGGGCGCCGGCGGCTCGGACTTCGCTTATTAGGTCGTGGTGGCGATCGCGGTCCAAAATGACGGCAGTGATGTCGTTTACTGATTCGCCTTTGGCGGTTGCTACTGCGTGCAGGTTTTCGGTAGGGCTTTTGGTGATGTCAATGACGCCCACGCAGTCGGGTCCGGCCGCTATTTTTTCCATGTAAACACAAGGCCCGGGGTCAAACATGGTGCCTCGTGGGCTTATGGCGATGACCGCTACGGCGTTGCCGCGGCCTAGCGAGGTGAGGGTGGTGCCGTCGATAGGATCTACGGCGATGTCGGTGGCGGGGGAAGAGCCGTTTCCTACTTTTTCGCCGTTAAAAAGCATGGGCGCTTCGTCTTTTTCGCCTTCGCCGATGATGACCAAGCCGTCCATGTTGACGTCGCTGAGTACGTCCCGCATGGCGTCTACGGCGGCTTTGTCGGCGCCTTCTTTGTCGCCTCGCCCCATCCAGCGGGAGGCCGCGAGGGCAGCGGCTTCGGTTACTCGCACCAGTTCGAGGGCGAGATTGCGGTCATCAAATTCTAGATTTTCGTTCATAAGGTTGAACCTAGTGGGTGGGAGGGGCGGTGACACGGCCGGAGTGAGTTTCCTTTGGTGGTGTGGTTCGTTGCTGCAGGTGCGAAGATGGGGGCATGAGATGGTGCTTTCAATGTGGAATCCAATATGACGAGGGTGTGGCGGACTGCGTGGAGTGCGGGGTTGAACTTGTTGATGAAGCGCCGACCGCTTCTGATGAGGTCGGCACGGAAGGCGAAGATCAGTTGGCTTATGAACTGCACGAGTGGGCGGGGGAGTCCCGTCGATTGTTGGATCAGCAACTTACCGGACATTCGGTAGCGCATTCGTGGCAGGGAGCCACTTTGGTGGTGCGGTCTGAGGACGAAGTGCTGGTTGATGAGTTGGTGGCTTCTACGGATGGAACCGGCGGCCCAGTGTTGGACCCGGCTGCGGAGAAGATTGCTTACGAGGTCGAGGGTTGGGCGGCTGATGAGCAAACGGCGTTTACCGAATTGTTGGGCCGTTTAGGTATTCCTCATGAGTTTGATGAGGCGGGCGATTTGTTGGTGTTGGCCGCTGATGAGGATGCGGTGGAGTCGGCTTTGGATGCTTTTCAAGGTGGGTCTGATGAGCGGCCAGAACTTGAGGGGTTGGCGGCTAATGGTTTGTTAACTGATATTTTTGTGGCTTGCGACCGGTTGCGTCGAGACCATCATGACAACCGTGGGGTGGAGGGCTTAGTGGACAACGCTCCGGTGTTGACGAGTTACCGTCCTCCGTTTGGTTTCGATCCGCAAATGTGGAATGCCTTGGGTGAGCGATCGGCTGAACTGGCCGAATTGTTGGCCACCGGCGACACCGACCCTGACGAGATCAAAGAACGGGCCAAAGTGTTGGCCGAGGCTTTACGCCAACTGGTCTAAATATTTTCAGCCACAGTGACATGGTGTCTGACACCATGTCGCGTTAAAGGGGCTTGATGAGGGACTTCCAGAGGGTGAGGTAACTGGGCCATTGCAGGTCGCCGAGGTAGCCGTCTTCTTGGAGAGCGGTTTGTAGGCGTTTGAGGTTGCGCCATGGCACGGTCATATCGACGTGGTGGGCTAAGTGGTAGCCGACGCCTACGGGGGCGATGATGGCTCGCGACCAGGGGGTTTGTTTGATGTGGTGGGTGGTTTGGCGCCGGTCGGGGGAGCGGGTCATACCGGCATGTTCGGCTAAGGCTCGCAGACGGTTGATTACTTGGTAAATGAACATCCACGGGGTCAGCCAGAGGAGAAGGTAGAGCCACGGGTGGCCGTTGGCGGCGAAAACAGAAAAGATGAGGATTTGGCCCAGAAGGAACATGCCGGTGAGTTTGAGGTGCCGGGGCTGACTGAGGTTCCTGAAACGGGGCCGCACTATGCGAAAAGCGGATACCCCGGTGGCGTCGCGTACCAACTTGCGACGCATTGAGGCTTTGGTGATGGGGTAAAGGCTGTAAAGCAAAAAGTCGGGTTCTTTGGGGCCGAATTCATCGCGGTGGTGGTTGATGTGGCCGATGCGGTAGCCGTGGCTGCCGGTGCCGAAGGTCAGCCAACCGATGAGGGTGATGCCCACGAAGTCGTTGATGCGCTGGTTGCTAAAGAGCAAACGGTGGGCGGCTTCGTGGTGGAGGATAAACAATCGGTTTTGGGCGAGGGCCATGAGGGGCACGGCGGCGGCCCAAGTGGCCCAGTGGTTGAGGGTTAGGGCCGCCCAAACGATGAGTACCGGTAGGGCTACGGCTCCGAGCACGGTGCCGATGTTTCTTAGGTTTGAGATGCGTCGGAGTTCGTCACGGAAAGCGCCGCGGGGTCGGCCGTCGGGGTGCAGGCGGTCGCTGCCGGCAAAGGGTGCCGGGTGGGGGGCCATGCCGCCGGTCATGGTGGCCACCAGGGTGTCGTGGTCCACGGGTTGGTTCATGTTGTCAGGTTACTCAAGGCCTTAGGCTGGGTGCTATGTCCGGCGCTGCTGATCTTTCGCTTTTTTTGACTCCGGGGGCGGGTTCTAACCGAGAACATCCGTGTTTGGTGGAAATAGAAAAACAGGTGGCTCCGTTGGCGGTGCAACGTTTTGATTTTCGTTACCGCCAAGAAGGCCGTCGTTTTCCGGATCGAGCGCCCAAGTTGGTGGCCGAAGTTAACGAGGCGGTGACTGCTTGGGGGGTGGACCCGCAGAACCTGGTGTTAGGTGGGCGATCCATGGGGGGACGTATTTGCTCAATGGCCGTGGCTGAGGGTTTGCCGGCCGCTGGTTTGGTACTGATTTGTTATCCGTTGCACCCGGTCAAGAAACCCGAGACCTTACGGGTGGATCATTTTGGTGACCTGCAGGTGCCGTGTTTGTTTATTTCAGGCGACCGTGACGAGTTTGGCACTCCCGAGGAGTTTGACCAACATCTTCATAAAATCCCCGGCCCGGTAACTCGAGTGGTTTTGGAAGGCAAGCGCCACGACCTTAAAGGCGCCGACGAAACCATCGCCGCCACCGTGGCCGACTGGCTGGTGTCGCTGCCTAATAGCTAAACATCTTCAAGGTTTGCATCGTCGGGGTTGAGTTCTTCGAGGGCTTTGCGGGCTGTTTCGGGGTAGCGAGAGATGACCAACCAGGCGGCCAGAAACGGCCCCAAGGTCACAATGGCAAAAGCTGGGCCGTAGGCATCGAAGTGGTTGTGTAACCAGCCGACCAAAAGCAAGCCACAAACACTGCCCAGCACTCCGATGGTCACGATGGTGCCGTTGGCTTTGGCTCGATGATGAGTAGAGAACAGTTCTGGGCCGTAGACCCCGAGGGCTACGGTGAGCGACCCCACTACCACACCGCCCAAATGGCTGGCCCACATGAGGGGCCCGGCAAAAAAGTAACTTCCGGTTATGAGCACTGCTCCTCCAGCCAAACCGAGGGCACCAACATGGCGGCGGCCTCGGGTGTCGGCCCATTTGCCGGCCAGAAAAATACCGATGGCCGCTGGGGTGGAGGTCAACAGGGTGTAGATGGAAATGCCGGTGGCGTTGAACCCTCGTTGCTCGCGCAAGAAGTCGTTTTGAAACTGGCTTGCCGGTGAAGCAAAAAGCAGGAACAAGAAAGCCCCGGTAGCCAGCAAAGCCAACCGTCGATATTCGGTGCGTAACGGGGCACCGTGTAGGTCGGGGGTTTGTTTGTTGGCCACAAAACGGCGAGTTTCGGGGAGACGACGGCAAGCAGCCAGCACTAAGGGCAGCGACAGTAAGGGCACGAGGTAAACCACTCGCCAGCCTTGGGGGTTGAGGTCGGCTACCGGGAGGACCCAAACCGCCATGCCGGCACCTAAAGCGGCAGCGAGCGACAGCATGCTTACCCCGTAGGCTCGGGCGCCCCGGGGCAACTCTTCGGCCGCCATAACCCCAATGAGGATGCCCATGCCGGTGGTCAGGCCACGGGCAAAAAGTTGCGACCCGCCCAGAAACCAGAGGCCGGGGGAGAGCGCCCCGAGCCCGGTCAAGAGAACCGCCCCGAGTATGGCCCAGCGCAGGAGTCGGCGGCGCCCGTGACGGTCGGCCAGCACCATGACCCCTAAGGCCACTAACACCCCGATGCGCACGACAGCCAAGGTAACGCCTTGAGCGGTGCTGGTGCGGTTGAACTCGTCGGCAGCGAAAGTAATGGTTTGGGTGATGACTGTGCCGAGGTAGCCGTCGATTACTTGTAAAACAGCCAGCAGCGAAAGCACCCGGGCCGCTCGGGCATCTAGCCGACTGGGCGGTGACCACCAAGGGATGCGGCGTCGGGGTAAGGCACGACGCATGATCAAGGTAAAAAGGGGCCGCCAGACGGGGACGCTTAAACGAAACTGGTAGGTCTCGGTGACCTGATGTTCTTGAGCACCCTCGGTTACGGTCAAGGTGCGCTGGTAATGCTCAAACGGCCCGTGGTCTAAAACGAAACGGTTGGGGCCGTCGGGGCGTTCGCCTACCAAGTCGTCTCTTGCGGTACGAAGTTCGGCTAGGCCGGCATCGTCCACCGTCAGGTGATGAGAAACAGAAGAAATAAGAGGTCTCTTTCAAAAATGGTCTGCGATACAGCATACTTAACAGGTGAGCAGTGATTCTCTTTCTCCCGAGGCAGCAATTTTGGTGCGACCTTCGGGGCCTCTGCGCGGCACGGTAAAAGTGGGTGGGGCCAAGAACTCGGTGCTAAAACTCATGGCCGCTTCTTTGTTGGCGCCGGGCCAGTTCACCATCAGGAACGTGCCGGCCATTGCTGATGTTATGTGGATGGGCGAACTTCTTGAACACATGGGCGTCTCGGTAAGTCGAACGGATGATGTGCTGACCATTGAGGTGCCCGACCAACTCACGCCGGAAGCGCCTTATGAACTGGTGGAACGCATGCGGGCATCCATTGTAGTTTTGGGGCCATTGTTGGCTCGTTTTGGCCGGGCCAAAGTATCGGTACCGGGCGGCGACGATTTTGGCCATCGACCCATCGACATGCATCTGCAAGCTTTAGAAGAACTCGGCGCTACTTTTTCTACTAGCCATGGTTACATCGAGGGCCGTGCCGAACGCCTAGTGGGTACTCGAGTCTTGTTGGAGTTCCCGAGTGTGGGGGCCACAGAAAACTTGTTGATGGCTGCCGTGTTAGCGCAAGGCACCACGGTGATCGATAACGCTGCTCGTGAACCAGAGATTGCAGACCTGGCAGATTTCTTGAACGCGATGGGGGCCAAAATTACTGGAGCGGGCCGTTCGGTGCTCGTCGTCGAGGGGGTCACTGAACTTCATGCCGTAGAGCACACGGTAATCCCTGACCGTATTGAGGCCGCTACTTATTTAGCAGCAGTGGGGATCGCCGGCGGCGAGATCACCATTGCCGGGGCACGAGCCGACCACATGTCGATGCTTTTGCGAAAAGTTGGCGAAATGGGTATGGAGACCAACCCGGTGGTCAATGGATTGGAAGTCAAAGTCGACCAGCGTTTGCGGTCGGTTGATGTTTCTACTTTGCCTTACCCGGGGGTGGCTACCGATTACAAACCGTTGTTGGTGGCCATGTTGTCGGTGGCTGACGGGGTGGGCATCGTGACGGAAAACATTTTTGCGGGGCGCTTTCGCTACGCCGATGAGTTGGTGCGCATGGGCGCCGATATTCGTGTGGAGGGCCATCATGCGGTGGTGCGGGGCATGGCCGCGCTCTCTGGTGCACCGGTGCGGGCGCCGGATATTCGTGCGGGGGCTGCGCTGGTGGTAGCGGGTCTGGCGGCGGAAGGCGAAACGCTGATTGCTGAGGCGCATCACGTTGCTCGGGGCTATCAGGATTTAGTCGGCAACTTGTCGGCTTTAGGGGCCGACGTTTCTTACGCTTGATCGTCGGGCGGGTCCATGCGGCGGGAGCGCCGGTCGGCGACCCATAAAAGGGCGGCTACCACAAGTAGCGGGCCGGCCACCACCAGTATTTCGTCCCAGCCACCTTGGTGGGCCAGCATCAGAGTTTTTTCCACTGGTTCAATCTAGTGGGTGGGAGTGGGGTTGTGGCGTGAGAGACTAACCCTATGTCACTAAATGTTGTTCCTGAGGCTGCCGGTTCGTTAGTCGAACAGGTTGAAAAAGTTATTGCGGTTATTCGGCCGGCTATCCAGGCTGATGAGGGTGACATAGCTTTGATCAACGTGGATGAAGAAACCGGCGAGGTTCTGGTGGAGTTAATGGGGGCTTGTGTGGAATGCCCGGCTTCGGACCAAACCCTCAAAGCAGGCATTGAGCGCATAATGAAAGACCGGGTGCCGGGTGTTACTTCGGTGCGTAATACCGGCGAGACGCTGGTTGATGACGGTACGGCTATCACTTTTTGATAACAGCGGCTACGGTCACTGCTATGGATGATTTTAATTTTTTGCAAGTAGCCCGTCATGAGGTAACTGATGGCGGTCCGGTAGTGGTCATTACTTTGGATCGCCCCAAGGTGAACGCCTTGTCGACGGCACTATTGAATGAGATCTTGGTGGCGGCGGAGGCCTGCACTGCGGACCCTCCAGGTGCGGTGGTCATTACGGGGGCTGGCCGGTTTTTTGCTGCTGGGGCAGAGATTTCTGAGTTCACCGACCCGGCTACTCGTGGTGCTATTGGTCAGGCTTTTCGGGATGCTTTTGATGCGGTGGCGGGCATACCTTGCCCGGTGGTGGCGGCGGTTAATGGTTTTGCGTTGGGTGGCGGAGCGGAGTTGGCGTGGTGCTGCGACTATCGCATTGCCGGGGAGTCCACGGTGTTTGGTCAACCAGAGATTTTGTTGGGCATTATCCCCGGGGCGGGCGGTACCCAGCGCTTGACCCGTTTGCTTGGGGTGGCCCGCACGAAGGAACTGGTTTTTGAGGGCGGGCAGTTGGCGGCTACCCAAGCCGCGGATTTAGGTTTGGTGAACGCTGTGGTGGCCGATGACGAGGTGCTGAGTGTGGCTATGGCTCGGGCTGAAGCGTTGGCTCGAGGTCCGCAGTTGGCGTTACGGGCCGCTAAGGCGGCTATTGATTTTGGTATTGACGGCTCGTTGGCGGAGGGGCTTGACTTAGAGGGCGAAGTATTTACTGAACTTTTCGACACCGATGATGCACAAACTGGCATTGCTTCATTTTTTGAACATGGCCCGGGCAAAGCCACTTTTTCCGGTCGCTGAGTTAACCCGATACCGTTTCGTCTTATGAATGCTTCGGAGGCTTGCGACCGCCACCCTGACCGCCGTGCGGGGGTGACCTGTCAGCGTTGTGGGAGCCGTATTTGCCCTGATTGTATGCGCAGTGCTTCGGTGGGGTTTCATTGCCCGTCGTGTGCGGCGGGTTCGCCGATAGAGGCCAAGAATCGCCGTAGGGTTCGGCGGGCTTCGGGCGACCCGGAGGCCACTCGGGCCATTATCGGGCTGAATGCTTTGGCATTCCTTTGGTCTTTGATGAACGGTGGCAGCCTTTCGGGGGCTGGGGGTGACACCACGTTAGATTTTGGCTTGTTGGGCTTTGGCCGCACTCGGGTGGATGGTTTGATGACCGATATTGGGGTGGCTGAGGGCGAGTGGTGGCGTTTGGTTTCGTCGGCCTTTTTGCATGCCGGTATTTTGCACATTGTTTTCAACATGTATTTGTTGTGGATGTTGGGCCGCCAGTTAGAGCAGTTGCATGGCCGGAGCCGTTTTGTGGGCTTGTATGTGGGTTCGTTGGCTGCCGGTTCTTTGGGGGTCATGTTGATGGACCCCACGGCGTTGACGGTGGGGGCGTCGGGGGCGGTGTTTGGTTTGATGGCCGCCATGTTTGTGCATCAGCAGCGTCGGGGCATTAGCCCGTGGCGGAGCGGTATCGGCGGTTTGGTGTTGCTGAATGTGTTCTTTACTTTTGGTCGTCCGGGCATCAGCATCGGTGGCCATTTGGGTGGTTTGCTGGGCGGAGCGTTTTTGGCCTGGGCCCTCGACGAGATGGATAAAAAACAAGTCAGCCGTCAACGCAGCACTTTGGTGATAGCGGCCTTTACTGTGTTGTGTTTAGTGGCCAGCGTGTGGGCCGCCAACCGTTGGTACGACCCAGTTTTCTAAGTTTGTAATGTACTGAGCAACTACCTTCAAGTCCCCAAGGCCACGATCTACTCATGGCGATACCACGGCACCGCACCACCCGCAGTCAAACTCGGGCGACACCTACGTTGGAGACCAGATGACGTTGAAGCGTGGCTAGTCGAGCGAACTTCGACGGGAAGCCACTCCTCCGACCCGCTATAGACACGCCCTTGTGGTGACAAGGCTCAACACTTCAAAGGAGACGCAATGTCAGAATGAATGAAAAAACTTGTTGGCCTCGCCATTTTTGTACTTCTGTTGATGGCGTGCAGCAACAAGACAGAACCCTTCAATGAAATTTCAACGGTAAGTTTTGAGACGACAATTCCGATTGTTGAGACAGTAATACCTCAAATATTAGAGAATCCGTATCAAGGCTATGTAAGCGATTTGTACAGTGATCCAGCAACTTGGCTTTGCTGGCCAGCCGTTGATGATGTTTGTGAACGTGATCAAACAGCAACAGCCATTTATCCTGATGGAACATCTGAAGTGGTTTCTTTTGAAAAGACCTCAGAAGCTGTAGTTGATTGTTTTTATGTTTACCCAACAACAAGTGGAGACATGACTCTAAACAGTGATTTAATTCCCGCAACGGCAGAAGAAATTTCTACCGCATGGTTTCAAGTTTCTCGCTATAGCCAAGTGTGTGACGTATATGCCCCGATGTATCAACAAATGACCAAGGCAAATATTTCTAGGGCTATCGAGGTTCCAGAAGACGACTTAATAGGGGGCCCGGGTACAACTGGCTTTGAAATTGCCTATGAGGATGTTGCTGATGCTTTCAAATATTACATTTCAAAAGCCAGCACAGAGCGTGGCTTCATCCTGATCGGCCACTCTCAAGGTGCAGCAATGTTGACACAACTACTCAAAAGAGAAATTGATCAAAATCCGTTACTTCGTGCTCGCCTAGTTTCCGCTCACCTTTTTGGAGGAGCACATATAGCTCAAAGCGATAATGAATTTGAAACAATTTCTGGTTGTAAACAGGCAAATGAAATTGGCTGCATCATTGCGTATAACGCTTTTCGTATTGATACTCCTCCTCCTTCTAATTCATGGTTCGGTCGGACATGGCATGATGCCTCTTGGAAAGATCAAGATATTTCTTGGGAAAATATCTCTTGGGATGAAGTCGTATCTAATCCTTCGTTATGCGTTAACCCTGGAAACTTTGGTTCCGGTAAAGCAGAGTTGACGCCATATTTTTTTGTCAATGAGGGCGTAGAAGAAGTTTTTGAAATAGCGACAACTTGGGTGACGTATCCGGGTTTACTTACTGGTGAATGCATAAATGATGGAACGTTTGGTTACTTGTCTGTTGAAATTTTGGCTGATTATGAAGACCCTCGTGCAAATGAAATTTCTGGAGATCTTGATCCTCAGTATGGGTTACATGGGGTGGATATGAATATTGCTTTAGGTAATTTAATAACCGCAGCTGAAACCCAATCTATTTCTTACTTGGCTTCGAAACCTTAGCTTTCTATCTTAAAGAGCTCAAAAATTTGCTTATTAAGGCCTATGAGAGTAACAGTACAACTGACAGCCAAATTCCTGTCTTGTCTAAATTTCAAATGTAGACAAAAAAATTGAATACGGGGACTGTCCCCGCGTTACACGGTGGTCAGTCGCTGAACATTTTTCCGAGACCACCGAGGACGGATCCTTGGCCGGTGGAGGTGCCGCCAGCGGAGGGTGCGTTGGCCAAAATGCGGTCGGCCAGGCGAGAGAAGGGCAGCGCTTGCAGCCATACTTTGCCGGTGCCTTGCAGGGTGGCTAAGAAAATTCCTTCGCCGCCGAAGACCATTGATTTTAGGTTTCCGGCTCGTTCGATGGAGTAGTTGATGCCTTCTTCGATAAACATCATGCCGCCGGCTTCGGCACCATGGTTTCGCCGGGGTCTAAGCCGATTTCCACGAATTGCCGGTCGTCGCCTTTGATTTCGAAGTCTATTTCTTGACAAATGGGGGGGTATGGAGGCTCCTGATGCTTGGTTGGGGTCGGCCAGATTCTAAGGTGTGTCTATGGACAGTACCAGTCATCACGATATTGAGTTTTTTTGGGACCCTATTTGCCCGTTTGCTTGGCAAACTTCTCGCTGGCTGCGTCGAGTAGCTGTTTTGCGTGGCCTCACCGTGCGTTGGCGGTTTATTAACCTTTCTATTTTGAATGAAGAGCGAGATTACGGCGCCGAATTTCCTGAGGGCTACGCCGAGTCACATATGAAGGGTCGCTACATGTTGCGGGTGGCGGCGGCGGTTCAAGACATTGAAGGTGCGGAGGCTATGGGGCCGTTATATGAGGCGTTTGGTCAATCTATTTGGCATCGGGTGTTGGAACCCGGCGCTGATTATCGGGCTGATATTGCTACCGAAGAACATTTGTGTGCGGTGTTGGCGGCGGCCGGTTTTTCAACTGATTACGCCGCTGCTTACCGAGATGATTCTTGGGATGACCTGTTGCGAGCAGAAACGGAGGCCGCAGTGGGTCGCGCCGGGAGCGATGTAGGTACCCCTATTTTGACTTTTGGCCCGCCCGATGGCCCGTCTATTTTTGGTCCGGTTATTTCGGCGGTGCCGGAAAGCGATGCTGATTGTCTTGAGCTTTATGATGCGGCATTGACGCTCACGAAGTTCGCTACTTTTTCTGAACTTAAGCGCTCTGATCGTCAGTCGCTTGACCTCCCGTTGCTTACCGGGCGTTTGGATTAGTTCAAGGGTTTTTGCCACACCGATACGTGGGTGCCGGAGGTTTTCGTAAATGCTTCGCCGGCCCAGTTTTCGTGGCGGGTGAGTAAGCCCATCCCTGTTTGGGCTGCCATTTGGTCGAATTGCTCGGGGGTGAGGTAGCGCAAAAGGTAGGGGAACAAGCGGTTGCCGTCTTCGGTTATTTCTATGCGTTGGCCGGTGATGGTTTGTTGCTCGGGGTCTATTTGTACGGCGTCCAGTAACACTCGGTCGAGTTCTACGGTGCGTACGGTGAGCCCATCGTGGCCGTCGGGGGCGGGTACAAAGGCTTCGATAACTAGGTGCCCGCCGGGTTGCAGCAGCCGCTCGATGCTGGCCATGCAGGTGGTCTGGGCAGCCAAGGTGGTCAGGTTAAAAAAAGTGTTGAACCCCACCAGCACCACGGCGAAAGAGTTGTCTGCGAGCCCGGGCGGGTCGGCCATGTCGCCTTCTATCAAAGTGATTTGGTCGGCATCTGGTTTGGCTCGTAGTAAATCCAACATGGCGGCCGAGGCATCCACTCCGGTAACCGTGAGGCCTTGAGCGGCCAGGGGGAGGGCCAGGCGCCCGCTGCCCACGCCGAGTTCAAGAACTGGTCCGCCGTCGGCCAGGTGGGCGACGTGGGTGGCTACTTGGTCGGGGTTTCCGATGCGGGTGAGAGCGATACCGCCGTCGTCGCCGTACCACTCGTCGTAAACAGCGGCGTGCCGGTCGCCGTAAGTGCGTGCTGTGTAGTTCTTCACTCCTATAGTCTGCCACCAACTTACCCCGCCTTCCAAGATGAAACATGGGGCCAGGTCCCACGTCTCATCTCGGCCAACAGATGGGGACAGTCCCCATCTATTGGCTTAGGGGTGTGGTTGGCTTTTGGTCGTAGCCTTGGGGTATGGAGGCTTACCTGGATCACGCAGCGTCAACCCCGGCCCGTCCGGAGGTTATTGACGCCATGGTGCCTTGGTTGGCTGACCATCCTGGTAACCCGTCGGGGGCACACAAGTCGGCGCGAGAAGCCCGCCGCGCCATCGATGATGTGCGTGATTTGGTGGCCGAGTTGGTCGGCGGTGACCCTGGCGATGTGGTGTTTACCAGTGGTGGCACGGAAGCCGACAATTTGGCGGTCGATGGGGTTCTGGGGGCTACCGGCGGTTTGGCGGTTTGTTCCGCTACTGAACACCCGGCGGTGCTGGAACCCGTGCAAGAATCTGGCGGCCTTATCGCCCCCACCGATAAGGCCGGTCGAGTAGATCTAACTACTTTGGCTGAGATTCTTGATGCCGTTGACGACGTGGCCTTGGTGTCGGTCATGTTGGCCAATAACGAAACCGGTGTCATTAATCCGGTAGCCGAGGTAGCGGCTTTGGTGGCCGAAAAATCCTCTACCACGGTGGTGCATACCGACGCCGTGCAGGCCACCGCTTGGATAGATCTGGCCACCCACTGTGCCGGGGCTCATTTGATTAGCTTGACTGGACACAAAATTGGGGGCCCCAAAGGAGCGGGTGCTCTGGTGGCCAAAAAAGGAACCCCCTTGCGGCCCGTGCTGCGTGGCGGCGGGCAAGAACGTGAACGCCGTAGCGGTACCCAAAACGTGCCAGCCATTGTGGGGCTTGGAGCGGCGTTGCGCTTGGCTATGGATGAACGCGCCGCGGTGGTTGCTCGGGTGGGTGCGTTGCGGGATCGTTTAGAAACTGGCTTATTAAGGACGGTTGAAAACACCACCTGCAGTTTGCCCTCTGGTGCTGAACGCACCCCGTTGGTAGCACATCTGTGCTTTGGTGGGATAGCCAGCGAGTCGCTGCTGTTTCTTTTGGAACAAGATGGCATTGCGGCTAGTGCTGCGTCGTCGTGTGCCAGTGGGGCGCAAGAACCGTCGCATGTGTTGGCGGCTATGGGGGTAGATCGTCAGGTTGCTGAGGGCGCGCTGCGGTTGTCTTTGGGTTGGACCACCACCGAGGCTGAAATAGATCACGCCCTTGAGGTGATTCCTCCGGCGGTGGCTCGATTGCGGGAGTACGCCTGATGAGCCGAGTCATGGTGGCCATGTCGGGCGGGGTGGATTCCTCAGTAGCGGCGGCGTTGATGATTGAAGCCGGCCACGAAGTGGTTGGGGTGACTTTGCGTTTATGGGGTGGCGAGTCTGACTCAGGGTGTTGTGCGGTTTCTGATGTGGACGATGCCCGCCGGGTGGCCGACACTTTGGGTATCGATCACCATGTTTTCAACATGAGTGAAGATTTTGATCAGCATGTGGTGGAGCCGTATGTGGCGGCCCATGCGGCGGGGTTGACCCCTAACCCGTGTCTGGAATGCAACCGCCATATTAAGTTCGACTTGTTGCATCGCCGGGTAGAGGCCTTGGGTTTTGAGCGTTTAGCTACTGGGCATCATGCGCGGGTGGTGCAAACGGCGGCCGGGGTGTACCGCATGGCTCGAGCGGTTGATGCCGCTAAAGATCAGTCCTACGTTTTGCATATGCTGGGTCAAGAACAGTTGGCTGCTTTAGATCTCCCGGTGGGTGAGATGACCAAAGATGAGGTGCGGCAACGAGCGGCCATTTTAGGCCTGCGTACGGCCACTAAGCCCGATAGCCAAGACGTGTGTTTTATTACCCAACAACATGGACGGCAAGATTTTTTACGGCAACGAATTTCTCTTACCCCGGGCCGAGTGGTTGATGCCGACGGTAATGAATTGGGCAAGATTGAGTCGGTAGAAATGGTGACTATCGGGCAACGCAAGGGGGTGGCCACTGTGGGGGGCGCTGACCCGCGTTACGCCATAGCAGTAGACGTGCCGTCAGCCACGGTGACCGTTGGTTCGGCGGCCGATTTGCTGGTGAAGGTCACCCCGGTGAAAAATTTTACGTGGGCAGAAGAACCTTTTGCTGGGCCAGTGCTGGCGCAAATTAGTGCCCATGGTCAGCCTATGGAAGCCGAGTTGGCGGGCAACGAGGTTCGTTGGGCGCAGCGGCAACGCCGGGTAGCGCCGGGCCAGGCCGTGGTGTTTTACGACGGCGACCAGGTAATTGGTGGAGCGATTGCTGGTTAACCGACCGGCATCTTGCGTTTAGCGGCTTCGGCCAACAGCGCATCGGGCCGGGCCGGTGCGCACAGTAATCCAGCGATGCTGGTGGCTTCGGCTACGCCACTAGTTGAGGTTGGCCACACCTCGTGTTCGGTGGCGCAACGTACGTCGAGCGCCAATCCGTAGGCACCTTGGGTCAGGTCAAGGCTGGTGCTTTCTGAGGAGGCCGGCCCTACTTGGGCTAATTCGTGGCGTTGGAACAAGGTGGGTTCGTTTAGCGAAAGGTGATCGTGGAGAACTAATCCTGCGGGTACCAAAACCACCCATCGCCGGTTGAGTTGATGCAATGAACGCACGACCAAAGCGAACAAAAGCCAGCCCGCTACTAAAAAAATGAGCCCAGAAATTAGGTGCTGGTTGACCAGCAACCATGGGCCGGTAAACAGCCCGGCTACCCCGACTATTAATGCAAGGGGGCGCAGCAACGTGGCCACTAAGGCCGGGGCGCGTAGCAGAAAGCGCCGTTCGTCTCCGTAAGAAACGCCGTCGACGAATACTCCGCCGAGGGGGGCGCTGGCACTGACCAAGAGGGCGGCCAGCACGTTGGCTGCTCCAGCAACAAGTGAAGCATCAAGGGTAGATCCGGCGGCAAAGATAACTAGACCTATGAGCGCTGCTGAGCCGAAGCGTACGACGGTCAGGGTGGCAGGTCGGGGAAGCAGGGTAGAGAAAAAACCGAGACCCCAAAGTAGCCAAAGTCCGACCGATAGCACGCTGCGCCCGGGCAGGTCTACGGGGTCAAGTTTGGTGGCCAACAGTGGGCCCAAAGTTATTGGCAGGGCAAGCCAGAGGGCTCGTAGGGCCCAGAGGGCAACTTGTTCGTTGCGTTGAGAAACGTCATTCACCCTGTCACGTTAGAGGGTTGGCGAGCGTCCCGGCCCTGTCACACCGAGAGGGTAGAATGAAGAGGTGGAAAAGTTTAAAGATTCTCAAGATGCGGCGGCTCGAGCGGCTCTTTTGCGCACCCAAATCGAGCACCACAACGAGTTGTACCACACCCAAGATGCCCCAGAAATCCCCGATGCCGACTACGACGCTTTACTAGTCGAGCTGCATCGTTTAGAAGCCGAACACCCAGAACTGGTTACTGCAGATTCACCCACTCACCAAGTGGGGGCGTCAACTATCAATACTTTTGCTGAGGTGGCGCACCAGTTGCCCATGATGTCGTTAGACAATGCTTTTGATACCGATGAGTTGACGGCTTGGGCCGACCGGGTGCGGCGGCGACTTGGTGATGAGGCCCCAGAGCCTGCTTGGGTATGCGAATTGAAGTTTGACGGCTTGGCGGTTTCACTGCGTTACGAAGATGGCGTATTGGTGCAGGCCGCCACTCGAGGGAACGGAAAAGTAGGCGAAGACGTCACGCCGAACGTGCGCACCATTGCTGGGATCCCTCAAGAACTTGCCCCAGGGGCGCCCCCAGTACTTGAGGTACGGGGCGAGGTCTACATGGGTCTCCAAGCTTTTGCTGATCTGAATGCTCGGCAAGCAGCGGCCGAAGAAAAATTGTACGTGAATCCTCGCAACACGGCGGCCGGTTCGTTGCGGCAAAAAGACGCCAAGGTGACTGCCACCCGCAAGTTGTCATTTTGGGCTTATGCCTTGGGCGAGATGATCGAGGGGCCTGAGATTGCTTCGCATCTCGAAATGTTGACTTGGCTGGGCACTTTGGGGTTTCCGGTTAATCAGAAAACAAAACGCTTCGCAAGTTTTTCCCAAGTGATTGACCACGTAAACCATGTTGAAAAAATACGTCACGACTTGGACTACGAGATCGATGGGGTAGTGGTCAAGGTTGATGCTTTGGGGTTGCAAACGGGGTTAGGGGCAACCGCTCGTGCCCCCCGCTGGGCCATGGCTTACAAGTTGCCGCCCGAAGAACGCACCACCACGCTGCTCGACATTGAGGTTTCTATTGGGGCTGGCGGTCAAGCCACACCTTTTGCTCGTCTGGAACCGGTCTTCGTGGGCGGGTCAACTATTGCCGCGGCAACCCTGCACAACGCTGATCAGGTAGCGGCTAAAGATGTGCGCCCTGGCGACACGGTGATCGTACGCAAAGCCGGTGATGTTATTCCAGAGGTGGTGGGCCCGGTGTTGGCCGACCGTCCCTCTAGTCGTAAACCGTGGCGGTTCCCTACGGAGTGCCCAACTTGTGACGTAACGCTGGTGCGGCCCGAAGGCGAGGCGGCTACTTTCTGCCCAAATCATGCTTGCCCGGCACAGGTACGTGGGCGTCTTGAACATTTTGTTTCTCGGGGAGCCATGGATATCGAAGGCTTCGGCGAACAAAGGGTTGATCTTTTTGTCACCGAAGGGCTGCTCTCTGATGTGTCGGGCATTTTCACTTTGGATTTCGAACGCATCGCCGCTTTTGAAGGCTTCGGAGAATTATCTCTCAACAACTTGGCGGCGGCGATAGAAACCGCAAAGCAACGACCGTTGGGGCGACTGTTGTTTGGTTTGCGTATCCCTCACGTGGGCACCACGGTGGCCGATCTCATCGCCGATGCTTGCGGCGATCTTGATGGGTTAGAGCGAGCTTCGCAAGAAGACCTTGAAGCCGTTGAAGGGTTGGGTCCTATCATCGCGGCCTCGGTGCATGGATGGCTTCGCCTTGATCACAACCAAGAGTTGCTCCAGCGTTTGCGAGCGGCTGGCCTGAATCTCAATGCGCCGCAAGCATCAGGCGATAAACAAGAACAAACCCTTGAAGGTTTCAGCGTGGTGGTTACCGGGACGTTAGAAACCATGAGCCGTAGCGACGCCAAAGCAGCCATTTTGGCTCGCGGCGGCAAGTCCCCGGGCAGTGTTTCAAAAGCCACCACTGCGTTGGTGGCTGGTGCGGGCGGCGGGTCGAAACTCGGAAAGGCTGAAACGTTGGGTGTTCCGGTGCTTAACGAAATCCAGTTCGCCGAGTTGCTCGCTACCGGCCAACTGCCTGCTTAGCTATCCGTCTACCCGGAAGCACCAGTCAAAGACTTGGGTTTGGTCGGGGGTGCGAATGGGCCAGTATCTAACTCGGGCGCAAACTTCTTGAGCGGGGAGCCGTTCGAGAGCTAAACCTTCGTCGGGGCGAAAAATGACGGAGTTCAGGGCGGCTTGGATGCGTTGCTGGTCTAAAGGTATGGCTGTGCCGCCGATATGAATAATTTCTCCGGCCCAACCGGAAGCCAAAATGATGCCTACATTTGATTGCGGCAAAATGGTGTCTCCCCGGGGCGGAAGTAACTCCACAACGGCTGGGTTGGTGTCTACGCTCACGTCGCCGTAGTTGTCGCCGCCCGCTAAAGACGCAGCCACGAAGGCTCCGGCGCCGAGGGCCAACAAGACAGCAATGACAAGTGCGTTACGACGGTTCACCTAGGCGAGGTTAGCGAGCCGATTCGGGTAGTAACGTAGCGAGGGTGAATAACCTAAGAAATTCTTCCCAAACACCCGATCTCTCGGGCACCTTGCTTGACGGTCGTTACTTGTTGCGCCAAGCAGTGGGTACCGGAACCTCCGGCACGGTTTATGCCGCCGACGACACGAACTTGCAACGGCGAGTAGCGGTCAAAGTGTTGCACCCCTCGTTGAGCGGCGATCAAGAGTTCGTTGAGCGTTTTCGCTCTGAAGCGCGCACCGTGGCTTCTTTGAATCACCCCCATGTTTTAGCTATTTACGACTGGGGTGTTGATGGGTCGGCTTATTTGGTAACGGAGTATTTGGGGGGCGGGAGTTTGCGCTCCATGTTGTCTACGGGCCGCACGTTGAGCCCCGCTCAGGCACTCATGTTGGGGCTTAACGCTTGCCGGGCTTTGGATCACGCCCATGGGCAAGGTTTGGTGCATCGTGACATCAAGCCTGCCAACTTGTTATTTAACCAAGACGGCCGCATGTGTATCGGTGACTTTGGGTTGGCGCGAGCGCTCGCCGAGGCTTCACATACCGAGATTTTTGCTGAAGGCATGGTGGGGACGGTGCGCTATGCCTCGCCGGAACAAGCTCGAGGCCAAATGTTAGATGGGCGATCTGATATTTATGCGTTGGCTTTGGTTTTGGTGGAGGCGGTAACGGGCCATGTGCCGTTTGTGGCTGACACTTTGTTGGGTACTTTGCGGGCTCGAGACGGCGAAGCGGTTCCGGTGCCTGCGGCGTTGGGTCCTTTGGGTCCCATTGTGCAAAAAGCGGGGGCCGCTGAACCCGTGGATCGCCCGAGTGCCGCTGAGTTGGGGAAAATGTTGTTGAGTGCGGCGCCGCAAATGTCTCGCCCCGAACCGTTGCCTTTGGTGGGCCCGGGTGAGGTGGGGGCTGCTCCTTTGCCGGGGGAAGCGACCATGGTGGCGCCCAGGGTTTCGCCTCCGCTTGCTACTCCTCGAGAACGCTCGGTGCGTCCGGTGGGCCCTAAACGTCGTTGGCCGGCGATGTTGTTGGCCGTGTTGTTGTTGGCCGGTGCTTCGGTGGGGGGTGCTTGGCTTTGGCAAGGGATGCAGGTTGATCAAAGCGTGGTGCCTTCTTTGGCTGGACGGTCCATTGAGGAAGCTCATTTGCGTTTGATGGATCTCGGGTGGACGGTTGAAGAACGTTATGAGCGTCGTGATGGCACGGTTGAGGGCCAAGTTTTAGGGACCGACCCTTCCGCGGGAGCCATCTTTGATGTGGACCAAGTGGTGTCGGTCATCGTGTCGTTGGGCCCTACTCGGGTGGAGATTCCTACTGGCTTGGCCGGGGTGAGCTTGGCAGAAGCCACCCGACTTCTTGAAGAGGTCGGGTTGGTGGTGGGTGCGGTTGTTGAAACAGCCAGCGAAGAAGTGGATTTTGGTTTGGTAGCTGAGGTGTTGTTCTTGGCGGATGATTTACCTCGCGGGGGTGCGGTTGATTTAATCGTGTCAACCGGGCCAGCACCGCGGGTCATTCCTGATGGTTTGGTGGGCGGTACGGCTGACGAAGTTGAACAGGTTTTGCTGTCGCTGGGTTTTGTGGTTGAGCGGTCCGAAGTATTTAGCGAAGCGGTAGGGGTGGGTGCGGTTGATTCGTTGAGCCCGGCAGAGACCATGGAAGTTCCGTTCGGTTCGGTCGTCATGTTGGCGATTTCTCAAGGCCCTATGCCTCGCCCGGTGCCTGGAGTAATCGGTTTGTCGCTCGACGCAGCGGAGGCTCGTCTGCAAGCAGCGGGCTTTCGAGTGATTGCTGTTGATGGCCCGTTGGCTGGCGAAGTAATCGGTCAAAACCCGATGGCCGACGAAGAAGCGGTCCCGACGGACACTATTGAATTGATCACCAGATGAAACAACCGCCGGCTTATGGTGGGCGCTGCCCGCTAGCCCTCTAACCTCAAACCTCATGACCGATCCTATTTCTCGTGACGATGTAGCCCATGTGGCTCGTTTGGCTTGCCTGTCGTTAACTGATCAAGAACTTGAGGCCTTTACTGGCCAACTCGCTGACATTTTGAGCCATGCGACTGACCTTGAAGCGTTGGACCTGACTGGGGTGGAACCCACCTCGCATCCTTTGCCGCTGGTCAACGTGTTGCGGCCCGATGTGCCGGGTGAACCGGTGGACCGGGACGAGGTTTTGGCGGCCGCCCCTAGTGTGGAGGATCACCAGTTTCGGGTGCCTCCAGCGTTGGGAGGCAACGCATGAGCGCTCTCGAATTGGCGGCGGCCATCCGAAGTGGTGAGCGTTCGGCTGTTGATGTTCTTGAAGAACATTTGGCAGTTATCGATGCTCGAGAAGACGAGATTCATGCTTTTAACTTGGTGATGGTCGAACAGGCCCGCCGAGAGGCGGCAGATGTTGATACCCGTTTGGCGGCCGGTGAAGAGTTGGGCCCGTTGGCTGGGGTGCCGGTTGCTTTGAAAGACAACATGTGTACCCGTGGGGTGCCTACTACGTGTTCGTCAAAAATCTTGGCAGGCTGGAAGCCTCCTTACGACGCCACGGTGGTGCAACGTTTGGCTGCTGCTGGTGCGGTAATCATTGGTAAAACCAATATGGATGAGTTCGCTATGGGCGGCTCAACGGAAAACTCTGCTTTTGGCCCGACCCGCAACCCGTTAGATACCAGTCGGGTGCCGGGGGGTTCGTCGGGGGGTTCTGCTGCTGCGGTGGCGGCGGGTTTTGCTCCATTGTCCTTGGGTAGCGATACCGGTGGGTCTATTCGTCAGCCAGCAGCGCTTTGCGGCTTGGTGGGGGTGAAACCCACTTACGGTCGGGTTTCACGTTACGGCCTAGTGGCTTTTGCTTCCAGCCTGGACCAGATTGGCCCGTTTGCGGCCACGGTGGCCGATGCGGCGTTGTTGTTGGAAGTTATTTCTGGCCACGACCCGTTGGATTCCACTTCTATTGCTGAACCTGCCCCTGGCTTGCTTTCGGTGCTTGATCAAG
The DNA here is from genome assembly GCA_012959995.1 of Acidimicrobiia bacterium. Taxonomy (NCBI): domain Bacteria; kingdom Bacillati; phylum Actinomycetota; class Acidimicrobiia; species Acidimicrobiia bacterium. The sequence continues at coordinate 36,247 of DUCC01000010.1, read as the reverse complement.
GCGTTGAGGGTTTACGGATTGGTATTTTGGATGAACTCAGCGGCCACGGTGTTGAGGGTATTTCTCCTGACGTGTTGGCTCGCCTTGATGCCGCTGTTGAAGCGTTAACGGCTGCGGGGGCCACGGTAGAGCGGGCCTCGGTGCCGGCCACGGTGTACGGGTTGTCGGCTTATTACGTGATTGCGCCAGCGGAGGCTTCGTCGAACTTGTCTCGCTACGACGGGGTGCGGTTTGGCCCTCGAACCGATGGGGCAACTACCAACGAGATGATGATGGCCACCCGAACCGAAGGGTTTGGTGACGAGGTTAAGCGCCGCATCATGTTGGGTACTTACGCCTTGTCGGCCGGCTACTACGACGCCTATTACGGCAAGTCCCAAAAAGTGCGTACCTTGATTTTGAAAGATTTTGCTGAGGCGTACGAAAAGTTTGACTTGTTGATTAGCCCAACGGCGCCCACTACGGCGTTTCCTTTGGGCGACAAAACAGAAGATCCGATGCAAATGTATTTACAAGATGTGTGCACTATTCCTTCGAACCTGGCGGGCCACCCGGCGATGTCGGTGCCTTTCGGGGTGGGTGACGATGGCTTGCCGGTTGGCGTACAGATTTTGGCACCCGCCATGGGCGAGGCCACCATGTTCCGGGCCGCCGCGGTGCTAGAAAAATCTGGGGGTGCCCAATGAGCGGCGATGTGCTTGACGGTTGGGAAGTGGTGATTGGTTTAGAGGTGCACGCCGAGTTGGCGACCCAAACCAAAATGTTTTCGTCGGCTCGCAACGTGTTTGGTGGCGAACCCAACACCAATATTGACCCGGTGTCGCTGGGTTTGCCTGGTTCGTTGCCGGTGCTTAACGAAAAAGCTATCGAGTTGGCTATTCGGGTGGGGTTGGCTTTGAACTGTAAAGTGCAACGCTCGGTGTTCGCCCGGAAAAACTATTTTTACCCTGATATGCCCAAGGCTTATCAGATTTCTCAGTTTGATTTACCGATCAACGAAGGCGGTTGGTTGGAGTTGCCTAGTGGCCGTAAAGCCATGATCGAACGAGCACACCTCGAAGAAGACACCGGTAAGAGCTCGCACGTGGGCGGTGGGGGCCGTATCCACGAGGCCACTTATTCGCTGGTGGATTACAACCGTGCTGGCGTGCCGTTGATTGAAATTGTGGGGGCTCCTGATTTGCGTAGTGCAGAAGAGGCCCGCGGTTATGTCGCTGAGTTACGTTCTATTTTGGTAGCCATCGGGGCTTCGGATGGCAAAATGGAAGAGGGTTCGATGCGGGTGGATTGCAACGTGTCGGTGCGCCCCATGGGTACTGAAGAACTTGGCACTCGTTGCGAAGTAAAAAACATTAACTCGTTGCGTTCTTTGGGTCGTGCGATCGAATATGAATCTCGGCGGCAGGTTGATTTGTTGACGTCGGGTCAACGTATTGAGCAGCAAACCCGTCATTGGGATGAAGCCGAGGGTCGTACCCACAAGTTGCGTTCCAAAGAGGAAGCTTTCGATTACCGCTATTTTCCTGAACCAGACTTGGTCCCGGTTGATCCTTCGCCGGAATGGATTGCGAAGATCGCGGCCAGTTTGCCCATGTTGCCGCGCCAGCGTCGGGTTCGTCTGGCCGAGGCTGCACAGGGTGAGGTTGTTGATGCGGCCTTAGTGGTTGAGCGAGGGCTGGATGATTTGGCGTTTGAAACGATCGAATCTGGTGCTGATGCGGCTCGGGTGTTGGTGCATTGTGTAAACAACTTGGCTGACGGTGCCGGGGAACTTTCTGCCCAGTCTTTCGCAGCCTTGGTGGCTATGGAAACCGGTGGCGAATTGTCGGCTACCCAAGCCAAAACAGTGTTGGCCGATTTGGTGGCTTCGGGCGGCGACCCGGCAGCGGCCGCCGCCGCTCATGGTTTTGAAGCCATGGATACCTCAGAACTTGACGACATCGTGGACGGCATCATTGCTGCGCACCCGGATGACTGGGCTGCTTACGTTGAGGGTGACGAGGGCGAACGGAAAAAGAAGTCTGGTTTCTTTGTTGGTCAAATTATGAAAGCCACCCGCGGGCAGGCTGACGGCAAATTAGTTAACCAGATTTTGGCCCAACGGGCTGCCGGCTAAGCCCCGGTTACTTGCCACCGGCCACTTAAGAAGCGGCGATAAAGCAGGCTGGTGCGGGCCAGCATGAAGAGCCAAATTCCGCCCCAAACCCAGCCGATGCCGAGCCCGGCGACCCTGGTCAAGATGATGGCGGGTATGCCGATGCCCGCGGCGCTGGCCATGGCTTTGGCCATGTGGCGTTGGTCGCCGGCGCCAATCAGAATCCCGTCCAAAGCGAAGGCCACGCCAGAGAGCGGCCCCATGAGGGCTACGTGAACTACTAAAAAGCCGGAGAGGGCTATGACCGCTGGGTCGGCGGAAAAGACTTGAGCGAAAGGCGTTTGGGCAAGGAAGAGCACCACGCTAAGTGCGCTGCCGATGCCTACTGACCAAACGATGGTGCGGCGCCCCACCAAGTGGGCTTCGTCGGCTCGGCCGGCGCCCAACAGGTTGCCGATCATGGCTTGGGCGGCGATGGCCATGGCGTCCATGGACATGGCCATAACGAACCAGGCTTGAAATGCTATTTGGTGGGCGGCTACGTCGATGGTGCCAATGCGGGCCGCTACTGCGGTGGCGGTCACGAAGGTACTGGTCAGGGCCATGTTGCGCACCAGTAGTTCGCCGGCCACGGTTAGCAGGCGCCGCATGGCGGCAAAGTCGGGAGTGAGTGATACGTGGTGGGGGCGGATGGCTCGGCTGATCCAAAGGAGGTAACAGAATGCTCCTACCCATTGGGCGACCACGGTGGCCATAGCGGAGGCGCCGATCCCCAGGTCGAAACGGTAGATCAGTACTAATTCAAGAACCAGGTTCAAGAGTGCGGTGCCGATGGCTACCCAAAGGGGTCGCACGGTGTCTTTTATGCCTCTCAGGTAGCCCACTCCGGCCAACATGACCAGCATGGCGGGCGCACCGTACATGCTGAGCCGAAAGTAGATGCTGGCGTGAGCAAGGAGGTCGCCGCGGGCGCCTAAGAGTTGCAGCAGGGGAGTGGCGGCCAAAGTGCCTCCGGCGGCGAGAGCTAGGCCGAGGAAGATTGCTAGCCAGAGGCTTTGTACGGCGTGTTCGGCGGCTCGTTTTTCTTCTCCGGCTCCGGTGAGGCGAGCGATGGCGGCGGTGGTTCCGTAAGCCAGAAAGAAACACAGTCCGTAGATCAGCAGCAAAGCAGCGGAGGCTACGGCTAGCCCAGCGAGGGGTACCGTGCCCAGGTGGCCGACCACTGCGGTGTCGGCTAACACGTAAAGTGGTTCGGCGATGAGTGCCCCGAGGGCCGGTATGGCCAGGGTGAGGAGTTCCCGGTCGCGTGATGAAATCTTCATTGCTGCAGACTAGGGCGGTCCAAGGCGTCAATGCGGGTTCGGGGGCTCTAACCTGAGAATATGAGCGACTCTAAAGAACATGATCTTAAACCTCGATCCCGTGAGGTAACCGATGGCGATAACCGGGCTCCGGCTCGGGCCATGTTGCGTGCCGTGGGTATGACCGAAGACGATTTTTCTAAAGCCCAGGTGGGGGTGGCTTCTTCGTGGAATGAAGTTACGCCTTGCAACATGCCCCTTGATGGCCTGGCTAAGCGAGCCAAGTTGGGGATTACTGCGGCTGGTGGTTTCCCCATGGAGTTCAACACCATTGCTGTTTCGGATGGTATTTCTATGGGCCACGAAGGTATGCGGGCCAGTTTGGTGAGCCGTGAAATTATCGCTGATTCGGTTGAAGCGGTTATGCATGCGGAGCGTTTTGATGCTTTGGTGAGTTTCGCTGGTTGCGATAAGTCGTTGCCGGGCATGTTGATGGCGTCGGCTCGTATTAACTTGCCGGCGGTATTTGTTTACGGCGGGTCAATTTTGCCGGGCGAGCACAACGGTAAAAAACTGGACATCGTCAGCGTGTTCGAAGCGGTGGGTGCTCATGCGGTGGGCGACATTGATGACGCCGAGTTGTTGGCTATTGAACGTAAGGCTTGCCCGTCGGTGGGTGCTTGTGCCGGCATGTTTACCGCGAACACTATGGCGGCGGTAGGTGAAGCGTTGGGCATGTCGCTTCCTGGCTCGGCTTCGGCTTCGGCGGTGGATGACCGACGAAACGATGTGGCTTATGCCAGCGGTACGGCGGTCATGCAGTTATTGGCGGCCAATATTCGGCCTCGTGACATTATGACCAAGGCTGCGTTTGAGAACGCTATTGCTGTGGTGATGGCTCTCGGGGGCTCTACCAATGCGGTGTTGCATTTATTGGCCATCGCTTTTGAGGCAGGCGTTGATTTGCATCTTGATGATTTCAACAAGGTGGCGGCTCGGGTGCCGCATTTGGCTGACACTAAGCCGCATGGCAAATACCACATGTTTGATATTGATCAAATCGGTGGCGTGCCGGTGGTGATGCAAATGCTGCTTGAAGAGGGTTTGTTGCATGGCGATGAAATTACGGTGACCGGTCAAACAATGGCAGAAAACTTGGCCATGCTTGATGCTCCGGCTCCGGATGGTGAGGTTATTCACACCTTTGATAATCCTTTGCATGACATTGGCGGCATCGCTATTTTGAGTGGTTCGTTGGCTCCGAAAGGGTCGGTGCTCAAGGTGGCGGGTATCGATGTTGAACATTTTGATGGCCGGGCTCGGGTATTTGATGGCGAAGATGCGGCGATGGAAGCGGTGTTGGGTGACCAAATTGAGGCCGGGGACATTGTGGTTATTCGTTATGAGGGGCCCAAGGGTGGCCCGGGGATGCGTGAAATGTTGGCCATTACGGGCGCTATGAAGGGTGCGGGTCGGGGCGGCGATGCGGCGCTTATTACTGATGGCCGTTTTTCGGGCGGCACCCATGGTTTCTGTGTGGGCCATGTGGCTCCGGAAGCGGTAGATGGCGGCCCTATTGCTCTTATCGAAGAGGGTGACCGTATTGTGATTGATGTGCGTAATCACAGTATTGACTTGATGGTCGATGAAGCAGTTTTGGGTGAGCGTCGAACCAACTTGAAGCCGTTTGCTCCGCGCTACACCTCAGGTTTCTTAGCCAAGTACGCCGCCTTAGCTAAAGGCGCCGAACGCGGAGCCATCACCGAGGCCTAATCCCGCCGCGTATTTTGGCCGCTCATCACGACAAGGCGGTTAGCTAAAGGTGGAGATGGCCACGGTTTGGCGGACGATTTTGCCGTTTTCGACGACGAAGGTGTCGGTAGAGAACGGCATGCTGTCGGTTTTCCAAATGAGGGCGTACACGTTGTCGTGTTCGGCGCTTTGAACCTCCTGAAAGCCGTTGAATGTGCCCTCGGGTGTGTACTCGTACCAGCCGCGGATGGCTTCGTGTCCCACGGCGTTGGCCATGGCTGAAACAATTGCTGCGTCCTCGGCGTAAGTGGCCATGAGTGCGTCGTAGTCCCCGGCCAGAATTGCTGCCCGGTGACGGTCGATGAGTTCTTTGTGTGACATGTTTCTCCGATTAACCCATGTGGAAGGCAAAGGTTTGACGAAAAATTTTGTTGTCCTCAATGACGAAGGTATCGGTGGCGAACGCCATCATGTCGGTTTTCCAGGTGACGATGTAAGTGTTGTCGTGTTCAGCGTTGTTGATTTCTTGGTATCCGGCAAAGCTGGCTGCGGGGATGTTTTCAAACATGTTGCGTATGGCTTTGGGCCCTTCGATGATCCCCATAACTGACACGATGACCGAACGGTCGTCGTAGTCGCTTAACAGGGTGTCTAAATCGCCGGCCACGATGGCGTCCATGTGGCGGTCAATGAGTTCTTTGTGCGACATTGAAAGTTCCTTAAATAGTGTGGTGAGGGCACATCTTGCCTCACTTGGCGACAAGTTGTCCATTCGGTGGGCTCCTCGGGTTGCGGCCCGGGCTCTCATCGCCCCATACTTAGTGCCTATGCAGGGAATTTACTTCGCGACCAAGGTCGTAGTAGTGCCTTAGGCACACAACGTCGCCGACGATTGTGTGCTCGACCTCCCGCTTTCGGGAGGTCGTTTCATTTTCTGCCCATCAACCCAACCCGGAGCCAGCATGAAGTTAGACGGTGGTCAAGCCCTCATCCGATCCCTCGAACTCGAGGGTGTAGAGGTGATGTTCGGCCTGCCCGGTGGCGCTATTTTGCCGGTGTATGACCCCATTATTGATTCGTCTATCCGCCATATTTTGGTGCGCCATGAACAAGGCGCGGGCCATATGGCTGAGGGGTATGCCCACGCCACGGGCCGCCCCGGGGTAGCTATGGTGACCAGCGGTCCGGCGGCCACCAATATCGTGACCCCGTTATGTGATGCTTACCTTGATTCGGTGCCCATGGTGGTTATTACTGGTCAGGTGCCGACGGGTGCTATTGGTACTGATGCTTTTCAGGAGTGTGATACCACGGGTATGACTTCGGGTATTACTAAGCACAATTTTTTGGTGACCGATGCCCAAGATATTCCTCGCACTATCAAAGAGGCTTTTCATATTGCGACTACGGGTCGTCCGGGCCCGGTTTTGGTAGATATTCCTAAAGATATTGTTGACCCTAATAATCCCAATTCGGCGATGGAATGGTTCGACAATGTTGAGATGGATCTCCCTGGTTATCACCCGGATACGTCGGTAGAACCGGCGGCTATTCAAGCAGCGGTGGCTTTAATGCAAGCAGCAGAACGCCCGGTGCTTTATGTGGGCGGCGGTATTTTGAAGGCCCGAGCGGCTGAGGCGTTGCGTGAACTCGCCGAGCTCACGGGTTTTCATGTGGTGACCACCTTGATGGCTCGTGGGGCGTTTCCGGATAGTCACGAATTGTGTTTGGGTATGCCAGGTATGCACGGCAATTTCACTGCGGTGACCGCTATGCAAGAGTCTGATTTGTTGATTGCTTTGGGTTCTCGTTTTGATGATCGTATAACGGGCCGCCTTGACGGGTTTGCGGTGGATGCCAAGATCATTCATGTTGATATTGACCCTGCCGAGTTGGGCAAGGTGCGCCGCCCTGATGTGGCCATTCAGGGTGATTGCCGGGTGGCTATTGAAGCCATGGTGGAGTTGTTGCGTGTTCAGGGAGTGGGTGAATCCGATCGTCAGGCTTGGCGTTCGCGTATAAGCGGCTGGCAAGAACGGTTCCCGTTGACTTATGACCCTTCGGTGCCTGGTGAGGCGTTGAAGCCTCAGTTCGTTATCGAAAAGCTTCGGGACGCTACTCCGGATGACACCATTGTGGCGTCGGGGGTTGGGCAACACCAAATGTGGGCCAGCCAGTACTGGAAGTTTGACCATCCTTACACTTGGATTAACTCCGGGGGTTTGGGCACGATGGGTTTTTCTATTCCGGCGGCTATTGGGGCTAAAGTGGGTTGCCCTGATAAAACGGTGTGGGCTATTGATGGCGATGGTTGTTTTCAGATGACGGCCCAAGAGTTGGTGACGGCCACTGTGGAGAATATTCCGATCAAGGTGGCTTTGTTGAATAACTCGTATTTGGGCATGGTGCGTCAGTGGCAAGACATGTTTTATGACGAGCGCCATTCTGAAGTCTTTTTGTCTAAGGATGTTCCGGATTACAAGGGTTGGGCCGAAGCTATGGGTTGTTTTGCTTTGCGGGTCGATGATCCCGACGAGGTTGAGAACGCTATTGCGCAAGCTAACGAGGTTAATGACCGTCCGGTGGTTATTGATTTCCGTACTGAGGCTCGTGAGAAGGTGTATCCCATGGTTGCTTCGGGAACCACCAACTCTGATTTGTTGGTGCACCCTTCGCAGGAGGACCAGCCCCGATGACTGAGGAAACTGAGCGCCGTAACCACACGTTGGTGGTGACGGTAGAGAACAAAGCGGGTGTCTTGGCTCGGGTTGCTTCGTTGTTTGCTCGTCGGGCGTTCAACATCAAATCATTGGCGGTGGCTCCTATTGACGATGAAGATTTGAGTCGGATCACTATTGTGGTTGATGGTGCTTCGGCTCCGTTGGAACAAGTGGTGAATCAGCTCAACAAGTTAATTAACGTGGTCCATATTCAAGATTTGCAGCCTGGTCATGCGGTGGAGCGTGAGCTCATGTTGGTCACGGTGACGGTGGAACCAGACCATCGGGACGACATTGTAGAAAAACTGGATCGCGCCGGTGGCAAAGTGATGAGCGTGGGTATTGATGCCATGATGCTTTCGCTGGTCGGTACCCCGGACCGCATTGACGTATTTGAAGAGTTCCTTCGCCCGTACGGTATTTTAGATTTGCAGCGCACTGGTCGGGTGGCTTTAGCTAACCTTGACGAACCAATCGATTAATTACTACTAACTGAAAAGAAAACCAGGAGAGAACAATGGCCAATATTTATTACGAAGGCGATGTTAAAAAAGAAGCTATTGCTAACCGCAAGGTGGCAATTTTGGGTTATGGCTCGCAGGGTCACGCTCATGCCCTGAACTTGAAAGAGTCCGGGGTCAACGTGTGCGTTGGTTTGCGTACGGAGTCCAGCTCGGTCGCTAAGGCCGAAGAGGCCGGTTTGACGGTGCGTACCGTGGCGGATGCTTCGGCGTGGGCTGATGTCATCATGCTTTTGTTGCCTGACACTGATCAGGCCGCTATTTACGAAGAGCACATTGCCCCGAACCTGAACCCGGGCGATGCTTTGGCTTTTTCACATGGCTTTAATATTCGTTTTGATTTGATCACTCCGCCAGAAGATGTGGATGTGATCATGATTGCCCCGAAGGGCCCTGGCCATTTGGTACGCCGTACTTATGAAGAGGGTGGCGGTGTGCCGTGTTTGATCGCCGTTGAGCAAGACCCTACGGGTGGCGCTAAGGACCTCGCTTTGGCTTACGCCGATGGCGTGGGTGGCGCTCGAGCCGGGGTTATTGAAACCACCTTTACTGAGGAATGCGAAACCGATTTGTTCGGTGAGCAGGTGGTGTTGTGTGGCGGGGTCACCGAGTTGGTGCGTAGCGCTTTCGACACTTTGGTAGACGCTGGTTATCAGCCAGAGATCTGCTACTTCGAGTGCTTGCACGAATTGAAGTTGATTGTGGACCTCATGTACGAACAAGGAATTGGCGGCATGCGTTACTCGGTGTCAGATACCGCCGAGTACGGCGATTTGACCCGTGGACCTCGGGTTATTGATGACAGCGTGCGGGCCACTATGAAACAGATTTTGGACGAGATTCAGTCGGGGCAGTTTGCTGAGGAGTGGGTAGCCGAAGCTCGTTCGGGTCGTAAGAACTTCTACGCCATGGAAGAAGAGGGCCGCCAGCACCGTATTGAAAAGGTGGGCACCGAGCTTCGTGCCATGATGCCGTGGATCAGCGCCGGCAAGGTGTCCGTTCAGGATGCTTCGGGTGGCCAAGGCTAAGCAACTTAGGCACAAACAACAAAAGCCCCCCACCCATTGGGGGGGCTTTTGCGTTGCGGGTTAGTTCAGGCGTTGGACAACCATGGCCATGCCTTGGCCGCCGCCTACACACATGGACTCCACACCGAATTCTTTGTCAGAATCCTCGAGGCCATTAAGCAGGGTGGTCATGATGCGAGCGCCGGTGCAGCCAAAGGGGTGACCCAAGGCGATAGCGCCACCGTTTACGTTGAGCCTGTCGTAGGGAATACCCAGTTCGTCAGCAGAACCCAGTACCTGAGCGGCGAAGGCTTCGTTGATTTCGAACAAATCGATGTCGCTGACCGACATGTTGGCTCGCCCCAAAGCTTGGGTGATGGCTTCGATGGGCCCTAAGCCCATGATTTCTGGGTTAAGGGCTGACACGCCGGATGAAATAATGCGGGCCAGTGGTTTGAGGCCCAACTCGGCGGCCCGGGTGTCGCTCATTACTACTACGGCTGCTGCGCCGTCGTTGAGGGGGCAGGCGTTGCCGGCGGTCACTGTGCCGTCGGGGCGGAACACGGGGTTCAGTTGCGACACTTTTTCGTAGGTGGTGCCGGGGCGAATACCGTCATCGACAGAAACTACCGTGCCGTCGGGCAGGGTGTAGGGGCTGATTTCTCGTTCGAAGAAACCACGGTTGAGGGCGTCTTCGGCCCGGTTTTGCGACTGTACGCCCCACTCGTCTTGGGCTTGACGAGAAATGCCACGGGATTCCGCTACGTTTTCGGCGGTTTGACCCATAGCGATGTAAAGGTCAGGCAAGCTGCCTTCTAGGGGCGACCAAGGGGCGGCACCTTCGGCGCTGCGTTCGGCGCTGCGGGCTTCGGCGGCGGCAAAGTTTTCGTTGTGGGTAGCGGTGTCGGCAGCTCCATACATGAAGCGGCTGACGCAGTCCACGCCACCTGAGACAAAGGCGTCGCCTTCACCGGCCATGATGGCGTGGGCGGCCATGCGGATGGTTTGCAACGATGAGGAGCAGTAGCGGTTTACGGTTACGCCGGGGGCTTCGAGGCCGGCCAGCAAGCTGACCACGCGACCAAGGTTGAAGCCTTGTTCGCCGCCGGGTTGGGCGGTGCCCCAGATGACGTCTTCAATTTCGTTGCGGGGCAGGTCGGGGACTTTGTTGAGCAAAGCGTCCACGATGAAACCTGACATGTCGTCGGGGCGGGCGTCGGGGAGGCTGCCTTTGACGGCTCGGCCTATGGGGGTGCGGGCGGTGGCGACGATTACTGCTTCGGGCATGGGGGGTCTCCTCGTTTTTTGGTCCGGTGGGTTACCGGCCGGTAGGGGCAGCCTAACCTTGTTGTTCACTTCTTTCCGAAGCGGGCGTTGAGGGAGGGGTATCGCCTTACGCGTCCGCTAGTTGCTGTTGCTTGGCTGCGTTGCACTAGGGTCTTGGCTGTTCGAAACTTTTGGAGGAAAATATGCTTGAAGTAGGGAGTGCAGCGCCGGCTTTTTCGGCGCCTGATCAGCACGGCAGCACCGTGAGTTCGGGTGATCTGGCCGGTAAGTGGGTGGCCCTTTGGTGGTACCCCAAAGCCAGTACCCCTGGTTGAACGATTCAAGGAGGGGGGCTCCGTGATCGAGCCTCCGAATTTACGGCCGCCAATGCGGTGGCCGTTGGCGTCAGTTTTGACACCGTTGAAGAACAAAAAACTTTCGCTGATGCGGAGGGTTTTGGCTACGCCTTGTTGTCAGACCCCGACCGGGTTATGGGTGCGGCTTATGAAGCGGAGCGTCCTGCGGGCACCCCGTTTTCTGATTATCCGCAGCGCATTACTTATCTCATTGCCCCGGACGGCACTATTGCTAAGACCTACGACTTGAATGAGTCCAAAACATTGGATCAGCATGCTGATGACTTGTTGGCAGATATTGCCGCGTTGAGTTAACGGTGGTTCGGCCTTTAGACGGCCTGCGGGTAGTGGAGGGGTCGGCTTTTGTGGCTGCCCCTTCGGGCGGTATGACTTTGGCGCAATTGGGCGCTGATGTCATACGTTTTGATGCCTTAGGTGGTGGGATAGATCATCAGCGCTGGCCGCTTACCGGCGACGGGGTGAGCTTGTATTGGAACGGTTTAAACAAAGGTAAACGTTCGTTGGCGGTCAACTTGCGAGACCCCGAAGCTCAAGAATTACTCACCGAGTTGATTGCTGGGGCGGGTAATTTTTTGACGAACTTTCCGGCGGGCGGGTGGATGTCTTATGACCGCCTTAGTCAGCGCAAAAAGGATTTAGTGATGGTGGCTATTACGGGTAGTCACGATGGCACTACGGCGGTGGATTACACGGTGAATTGTGCGGTGGGGTATCCGGCAGCTACTGGTTTTGCTGATGATCAGCGTCCTGTTAATAATGTGGTGCCGGCGTGGGATTTAATGTGTGGGCAGATGGCGGCGGTTGGGTTGTTGGCTGCTGATCGCCAGCGCACGCGAACTGGTCAGGGTTCGTTGGTGGCGTTGGCGTTGGCTGATGTGGCGTTGGCCACGGTGGGCATGTTGGGTAATTTGGCTGAGGCGCAAATTAATGGCACGGAGCGTCAACCTATTGGCAACGACCTTTATGGGGCGTATGGCACGGACTTTACTACGAGCGATGGCCGGCGTGTCATGGTGGTGGCTATTAGCCCGAAGCAGTGGCGAGGGTTGCAGGCGGCTACCGAAACGGTTGATGCGGTGGCTGCATTGTCGGTTTCGTTGGGGGTGGATTTTTCTGATGAGGGGCAGCGCTTTTTGGCCCGTGAAGATTTGCGAACGGTATTCGGCCCGTGGTTTGCTGGTCGAACCTTGAGCGAGGTGGCGGAGGCGCTTGATGCTCATGGGGTGTGTTGGGGGCCGTATCGAACGTTTGCGCAGTTGCCGCAAGAAGACCCACGGTGTTCGACGGCCAACCCGATGTTTGCTGATTTGAATCAACCGGGGGTGGGCCAGCACCTGGTGCCTGGTTCGCCGTTGGCTTTTGCGGGGGTTGAGCGGGGGGCGGCTACGGCGCCGCGTTTGGGTCAGCACACGGAACAAATTTTGGCTGAGGATTTGGGCCTAGGGTCGGCGGTTATTGGCGGACTTATCGACCGTGGCGTGGTGGCTACCGACCGGTAACTGGTTGTTACTACCGGGGAGTAATCGTAGGGAGGTATCAGGGCCTCACTGTACTATCTGTAAAAAAGATACTGTAATTCAATAACAATCATTATCAATTGCTTTACTTCGCGCTAAATATTGCCTACCTTCAATGTTGCTGGACGAGGGAGCCGACACGGGTGGTTTCAGCAAGGAGTAGGGAAATGACCGAAGTAGCAGTCACCATGCCAAAGGAATACCCCACCATGAGTTGGATAGACAATGGCAGTTGCCGCGGTGAAAGCAAAATATTCTTCGCTCCTTTCGCCGAACGTCCCGAAGCTCGAGTGCGCCGCGAGGCCAAAGCTCGACAAGTATGCGCCGAATGCGCTTCCATGGACCCCTGCAAAACCTACGCACGCACCAATCGTGAACTCGGTTTCTGGGGTGGCGAATCAGAGTCCGAACGAGCCACCGCCGGGTTCGCTCCCACCACACCTATCATCGGTCGCCGCCAGGTCGCCGCTCAACGAGCCGCCGCTGCACTTTTCAAAACCGGCTGATCAACCAGCCTGAGTTAGGGGAAAATTCCCCGCTGCTGGTACACCTTCTCGAGCCGGCGTAAAGCCACGGCGTAGGCCGCATCACGCCGAGACGCGATACCGAGTTCTTGACGAATGGCCACCACCGCATCGCTGGCCGACCATAAAATCTCTCGCAGTTTGAAATCCACGTCGTCAATATCCCAGCGTTGTGCCGAACGGTTCTGCAGCCATTCAAAGTAAGACACCACCACGCCACCGGCGTTAACCAAAATGTCCGGCAAAATATCTATGCCTCGTTCGGCCAAAATATCTTCGGCAGCCAAAGTGGTGGGGCCGTTGGCTGCTTCCACAATTACCTGGGCTTTGATTGATCCAGCGTTTTCTGAAGTGACCTGATTTTCTAAAGCGGCCGGAATCAAAATATCTACATCCTGAGACCACAAATCGGCGGGGTCTATGGCCTCGGCTTGGGGGAAACCTTTTACCGAACCATGTTCTTGTACCCAGTCGGTGAGGTCAAAAGCATCGATGCCTTCGGGGTTAGCAATGGCTCCCGCATGGTCAGAAGCGGCCAAAACCTGTGCCCCATGGACCTGCAAAATACGGCCTGTGGCGCTTCCCACGTTGCCCCAACCCTGTATGGCTACGGTGGCGCTTGACAAATCAAACCCCACTTCGTCGGCCCAGTGTTGTAAACAAAATACCACGCCTTGGCCCGTGGCTTTTTCTCGTCCAGGGCTGCCGCCGGTTTCTAACGTTTTACCGGTAACAATCCGTTTTACGTTTTGGCGCTCCGAGGCCCCGGTGGAATTAGCGTAGGTATCCATCATCCACACCATGGACTGCGCATTCGAGCCCATGTCGGGTGCCGGAATATCGTGGTCGGGCCCGATGTTGGTGCTCAAACTGTGGGTGAAGCGCCGCACAATGCGTTCCAATTCGCCGGTGCTGTGGTCCCACGGGTTAAAGGTGATGCCGCCTTTAGCGCCCCCAAAAGGAATGTCACACAAAGCGGATTTCCAAGTCATCCACGAGGCCAAGGCCTTTACCTCATCAAGGTTCACCAAGGGACTAAAACGCATGCCCCCTTTGAAAGGCCCAAGCAAATTGTTGTGTTGAATGCGGTAGCCACGGAAAACCCGGTAGTTGCCGTCATCCATCAAAACAGGAAAGTTGACGATGATCTCATTTTTTGGTTGCGACATAATGCAACGCAAATCATCGGAGAGGCCAACCAGGTCGGCTCCACGGTTGAATTGAGCAGTCGCCGTAGCGAACAAACTGATGTGTTCATCGGACATTTTGTGACTCCATCTCTCTGACAGAGAACCTTACTCTTGTGGGTTGACAAAAAAACGGGGGACTAAAGCAACCGCCAACGAACCAAGGCCTGCGCATAATGCAATGACCCACCACATGCTGGTGGGCGGTGAAGCCAATTCAAAAAACTCTCGAGCCGAGGCGCTAAGCATGATCCCCACGTAGGCCAGCCCCATGGCGGCCACCAAGGCGACCTTCCAGCGCAGTAGCGGGCGGCTGATAGACAACAAAATACTCAATCCGGTGGCCAGCAAAATGATGGTGGCTGCTGTTCGGGCTTCATCCAAGGTGGCGCTGCTGGCCCGCACTATCTCGTAGCCCACAAACGTGGCCAAGCCGGCGGCCACCCCAGCCGGTAACGAAAAACGCAGTACTCGCGGCAAAAACCCTGGACGCACCAAACTGGTGTCGGGCGCTAAGGCTAAAAAGAACCCGGGTAAACCGATCGAAAATGTGCCGATCAAAGTGAGTTGTTTGGGTAAGAAAGGAAACGGGCTGCCCAGCAAACCAACAAGTACGGTAAGTAGCACCGCATAGGTGGCTTTGGTAATAAATAGGTTGGCTACTCGCTCAATGTTGTTGATTACCCGGCGGCCTTCGCTGAGCACCCGGGGCAGGGTGGCAAACCGGTCATCGAGCAACACCAATTGGGCTACTGCTCGAGTAGCAGAACTGCCGGAGCCCATGGCGATACCCATGTCGGCGTCTTTGAGCGCCAGCACGTCGTTTACCCCGTCGCCGGTCATGGCGACCGTGTGGCCACTAGATTGCAGGGCGGCCACCATGGCTCGTTTTTGATGCGGGGTGACGCGACCAAAAACAGTGTGGTTGGCTAAAACTTTGGCCAACTCTTCGGGGTCTTGGGGCAGGTCGCGAGCATCAAAACCGGTGTCGGCGTTGGCTATGCCGGCTCGGCGAGCCACGGCGGCCACCGTTGAGGGGTGATCCCCAGAAATAACTTTCAAGGTGATGCCTTGGTCAGCGAGGTAACCAAGGATTTCTGGGGCATCGGGCTTGACGGTGTCTTCTAAGAGTACGAAAGCAAGGGGGGTGCGCTGGCCGGGCAAGGTTTCTAAGTCGGCGCCCGATTCGGTGCAGTGGGTAAGTACCAGCACGCGCCGGCCTTGTTCGGCGTGGGCTACTACTTGTTGGCGCAGGTCGGTGGCTTCTTCGCTCAACAAAATGTCTGGTGCCCCTAAATGGAATACCCCGTGGGGGCCAAAGTCGGTGACCGCCCATTTGCGGGCTGAAGAAAATGGCAGCAGGGCGGCGGCGGTCCACCCGGGGTTGGGGTGAGCGGCAGCGATGGCTTGCAAGGTGGGGTTGGGGTGCGGGTCGGCGGCGGCCATGGCACCCAAAGCGGCTTTTGGGTCAGCGCTTCCTAAGGCTTCAAGCCCGGCGTAAGAAATGTCTCCGGTGGTGATGGTGCCGGTTTTGTCGAGGCAGAGTACATCGACGCGGGCCAGTAATTCTACGGTGGCGAGTTCTTTGGCCAAGGCTTGGCGGCGGGCTAAAGCAATGACCCCCACAATGAATGACAGGCTGGTCAGCAGCACCAAGCCGTCGGGCACCATGGCCACCGCAGCGGCCACCATGCCCCGTAAGGCTTCAGAGGCTTCGTCTTCTTCCATGAGCAGGCGCAACAAAAGCAGCAAAGAGGCAGGCGGGATAATGAAACTCAGCCACCGCAAGATGGTGTTGACGCCTTTTCGGAGCTCGCTGTCGGCCAGTTTGAATTGGCGGGCTTCTTCGGCCAGCGACACAGCGTAGGCCTCGGCACCGATGCGGGTGGCTTGGTAGTGGCCCGACCCTGCGGAGACAAAACTGCCCGAGAGCACTTCGTCGCCGGTGGTTTTTTCTACCGGGTCGGCTTCACCGGTGAGCAACGATTCGTCAATTTCTAAACCCAAACCGTCGAGGATTTGCCCATCGACCACAATTTGGTCACCCGGCAATAAAGCTAAAAGGTCATCGGCTACCACTTCAGAAACCGGTAGTTCGCTAACTTCGCCGTCTCGCACTACCCGTGCTTGTGGTGCCGATAACACGGCTAAAGCGTTGAGGGTGTTGCGGGCTTTGAGTTCTTGAAAAATACCGATCACGCTGTTGGAAATAATCACTCCGGCAAACAAAGCGTCGCTGGCAAAACCGGCCACCAAAATGAGCACCAGCAGCGACCCCATGATGGCGTTGACCGGGGTCAGTACGTTGGTCCGGATGATTTCGGTGGTGGTGCGCACCGGAGCGTCAGGCACATCGTTGGTGCGGCCGTCGGTTACTCGTTGGGTTACTTGGGCAGCGGTGAGCCCGCTGAGGGGCGTGGTGGTGTTCACACCCTGATTTTAGGCGGCTGGGCGCTAGTCGGTGGTTTGTTCAAAAACAAAGCGCTCTTTGCCCAAGGTCAAACGGTGACGGGCACCGGGTATTGATGAGTCGGTGGCGTCGTAGCCAGCGTCGCCTTCCCACATGGCCACCGGGCCGTTGTCGGTGCGAGCCATGTGGGTTAGATAGAATATGGGGTCCATGTCGTCGAGTGCGACTAGGGCTTGGTCAACGTTGGTAAAGCGGGTCAACAAGGTGAGGGTCATCCAGGTGGGGACTACCAGTTCTATGTCCCCTTGGTCGCGGCGGGTTAAGGCGTCTTGGGGGCGCATCCATTCGTGTTCGGTTATTTCGCCGTGGTCTATGGCCACTTCGCCGGCATTTCCGGCAGCCGATCGGGCGGCCAGAAAGAAAGTGGCGTAACGTTTGGGGGTAATAGGCGGGGGTGTCCAGTGGGCGAACCACACTAAGTTTTCTGCGTCGACGGTGATGTCGGCTTCTTCGGCGGCTTCGCGTGCCGCAGCGGCCGAGGCGGTGGCCAGGTCGTCTACTGACCCGTCGGCACCGGTTACTTGGTCTTCGGGGTCGATGCGCCCGCCGGGGAACACCCAGGCCCCACCGAAAGCGATTTTGGAATTTTTACGCAACATGAGCACTTCGAGGCCCTCTTCTTGGTCTCGCAAAATAACTACGGTGGCGGCAGGGATGAGTTCGGTTGTGCCGTGCAGGGCGTGGTGTTTGTTCCAACTGTCGTAACGCTTGAGGTCGTTTTCTTCGATCATGCGATAACTCCGGCTTTTCTGAGGGCGGCGATTTGGTCGGCTCGCCCGGTTTCGGTCACTACTTCGTCGGTGTGTTGGCCCAAGGTTGGGGCAGAATGTTCGCGTAAAGTCACTGGGGTGCCGTGAAAAACCGCTGGCGGTCGGGGCTGGTTGACCCGACCTGCTGTGGGGTGAGTGTGGGCGACAAAAGTTTGGTTGGCTTCGACCTGTGGATCGTCGGCAACTTCTTCAACTTGGCGGATGATGCCAAACGGCACGCCTCGGGCATCGAGGGCTTCCGTGGCTTCTTCAACGGTGACCGTTAAGGCATTCTCCATGACTTGTTTGCGTATTTCCCGGGCCTTGTCAAGGTTTTGCAACCGGTCGCTGAGGTTGGTCAGGTCGGGGTCTGAACTGTCTACGCCGAAAGCATCGGCGAGTCCGTGAAAACCGGTGTTGTCGGGTACGGCGACCGCTACGTGGCCGTCGGCCAGAGGGATGGGCGTATTTGCTGCGGTCATGGATTGTGTTCCGGAGTGGTCGGCGTCGAGCAAGATTTCGTGGTCGGCACCGTCGACAAACAAAAAGGCGATGGCTGCATCAAGCATTGAGAGTTCAATGCGTTGGCCTCCGGTGCCTCGGGAGCGGGCAAAGAGCGCAGCAGTTATGGCTTGGCTCATAGTGTGGGCGGTGAGTTTGTCCGCTATGAGTTGGCGCAGGAATACTGGTTTTTCATCGTTGAGGCCGGTTTGGTTGTCGGCTAACCCTGAGGCGGCCTGGATGGCTGTGTCGTAGACCCGCCGACTGGCGTGGGGGCCGGTGGGGCCAAAACCGCTGAGGTCGGCGTAAATAACTTCAGGGTTGTAGGCCACGACATCTGAGTAAGCCACGCCGAGGCGTTCGGCTACTCCGGGTCGATAGTTTTGGATAACCACATCGGCTTTGGCTATGAGGTCTTTGGTGATTGCTAGGCCTTCGGCCCGGCTGAGGTCTAAGACAACGGAGCGTTTGCCGCGGTTGCATATCTGAAAACTGGACGAAATGTCTTGGATCTTGCAGCCTAAGTGGCGCAAGATGTCGCCACCTGGTCCGCGCTCAATTTTGATGCACTCCGCTCCTTGGTCTACCAAAATGCCGGCGGCCAGGGGGCCGGTAATGGCTACGGAGAGTTCGACTATTTTTATTCCATCTAAGGGGCCGGGCATACACGACCGTACCCCGACCGATGCTTGTTCGGCTAGTTCGGTGTGCTAAATCTGCGTAGAGGCAAGGAGGCCACATGAAAGATTTAAAAAATAAAGTAGCGGTAGTGACCGGGGCGGCCAGTGGGATTGGTCTGGCTATGACCGAAGCGTTTGTGGCGCAAGGCATGAAGGTGGTCATGGCCGATGTAGATGAAAATGCTTTGTCGGCTCAAGCCACTCGGCTTGAGGCATCGGGGGCGGCCGTGTTGGGTGTGCTTTGTGACGTCACTGACCCGGCGGCGGTGCAGGCTTTGGCTGATGCGACAGTTGAGCAGTTTGGTGCGGCGCATGTGTTGTGTAATAACGCGGGTATTGCTCCGGCGGGCCCCATGTTGGGGGTCACCGCCGAAGAGTGGCAGTGGACGGTGGGGGTAAATGTTTTGGGGGTGGCTTACGGGGTGACGACTTTTGGCCCGTTGATGGTGGCTCAGGGGGAGGGTCACATTATTAATACGGCTTCGCAGGCTGGTTTGATGACTACCGAAGTGTTGGGCATGTATTGCGCTACTAAGCATGCGGTGGTGGGTTTGTCGGAATCGCTTTATCGAGAGTTGGTTGATTCGCCGGTGGGGGTGTCGTGTTTATGCCCGGAGTTGGTGAGTACAGAAATTTTTGATGCGGCGCGGTTGCGTCCAGATTGGGTGGAGGTCGATGAGGCCCATGACGCTTTGCAGCCGATGTTGCGGGAGTTACTAGATACCAGGGGCATTGCCCCTTCTTTGGTGGCCGATGCGGTGGTGGAAGCAATTTTGGCTGATCGTTTTTGGGTCTTTACTCATGAGGTGACGGTGCCGCAAGCTCAGCGCAGGTTTGCTGATTTGCTGGCCGGTCGTAACCCGTCGCTTCTCGAAGAGGGCGATTCCGAATGAGTAGTGGTTGACGATTGGGCGTTAGGGTCGGTTTATGAAACTTGGGCAAATTAATCTTTCGGGTCTAGATGAGTTTTGGGCGTTGCCCATGGAAGATCGGGTGGCGGCTTTCAACACTTTGCGCAACGAAGATTCCGTCCGGTTTTTCGAGGAGGCCGTTACCCCGTATTTGCCACCTGGCCCGGGGTATTGGGCTATTACTCGCCATGCCGACGTTATTGAGGCCAGCAAAAACCCGCAGCTTTTTTGTTCGGGTAGTGGGGTAAATATTCCAGATGTCCCACCGGAGTTCAACGAGTTTTTTGGGTCCATGATCAACATGGACGACCCTAGGCACGCTCGTTTTCGTAAGATCGTGTCGGCGGGTTTTACCCCGCGCATGATGACTTCGTTGATGGAAGGGGTGGAGCGCACCGCTACTGAGGTGGTGGATCGTATTGCCGGGTTGGGGGAGTGCGATTTTGTAACGGAGGTAGCCAGTCGTCTGCCTTTGGTCATTATTTGCGACATGATGGGTATCGACCCTGACCGTTACGACGAGGTGTTTCAGCTAAGCAATATTGTTTTGAGTAACGGTGACCCGGAGTACATCGACCCGGAGGCCAACCCGTTGGAGGCTTTTTTGATGGCCGGGGCGGGTTTGGCGGAGATCATGAACGAAACGGCGGAGGCTCGCCGGGGCGGGGACGGTACAGATTTAACGTCGCTGTTGGTCAACGCCGAGGTTGATGGCGAGAGGTTAACGAAAGAAGAGTTGGCGTCATTTTTTGTGTTGCTGTGCGTGGCGGGTAACGAAACAACCCGTACCGCTATTTCGTGGGGGTTGGAGTATCTGACGCAAAACCCCGAGCAGCGAGCGATTTGGTTGAACGATATTGAGGGTGTTACGCCGTCGGCGGTAGAAGAGATTGTGCGTATGGCGTCGCCGGTTATTCATTTTCGTCGCACGGTGACTACCGATGGGGCGATGTTGGGTGGCCACGAGTTTTCTGCCGGTGACAAAATTGTTTTGTGGTACAACTCGGCCAACCGGGACAGTGCGGTGTTTGAGAACCCGGATGTTTTTGATGTGCGCCGCGACCCGAATCCGCACGTGGGTTTTGGTGGGCCGGGGCCGCATTTTTGTTTGGGGGCCCATTTGGCTCGTCGTGAAATCTCGGTGATTTTTCGAGAACTCTTAACTCGTTTGCCGGATATTCACACCACGGCCGAACCGGACCGTTTGCGTTCGGGTTTCGTTAATGGCATCAAGCATTTGCCTTGCGCTTACACCCCGGCCTAAGCCATTGACCGACATATGGGGACAGTCCCCATCTATTGGCAAGAGGTAAAAATGTCTCGGGTTCGTCCTGGGTGTTTAGGTAAGCGACCAGGGGGCTTCGGGGTCGGTGGGGTCGTTGGCGGTGACTTTGTTGGTGGTTTTTAAAGCCAACAGGTGGGCATATACCGAGGCAGCGGCTGGTTTGTGAAGCTTTTCGTCGACGTGGGCGTACATCTCGGTCACCAGCGACATGATGGTGCGGGGCCCGTCGGTCAGGCCGGCCAATATTTGTTCGCTGCGGGCTTCGCGGTGGGCAATGAGGTCGGCTACGTAACTCACTGGTTCGGTGATGGCTGGCCCGTGGGTGGGGCGGTACAGCGTTTCGTCTCGGGTTAATAGCCGCCGCAGGTTGGCCAAGTAATCGTTGAGGTCGCCGTCGGGTGCGGGGATCACCGTGGTGGACCACCCCATGACGTGGTCGCCAGAAAAAAGTGTGGCCTCTTCTTGAAAGGCAAAGCACAGGTGGTTTGAGATGTGCCCGGGGGTGTGGAGGGCTTCGAAGGTGTACCCGGGGCCGGCAATGATTTGCCCATCGGTGACTAAATGGTCGGGCACGAAGTCTTGGTCGCCTGCTCCTTCGCCGTCTGAGGCTTCGGGTTTTTCTCCGTCGGCTATTGCTTGTGCTACACGTTTTTGGTGGGCGTCGATGGCTGCTTGCGGGTGGGGGCCGTAACCCCAGGTGGGGGCTCCGGTGGCTTTTTTTACGGCTGCTGCTGCGGGGGAGTGGTCGGGGTGGGTGTGGGTGATCAACAAATGGCTGACCGTTTGGCCTTTTACGGCAGCCAGCAAAGCGGCCACATGTTCGTCGTCGTCGGGCCCGGGGTCAACAATGGCCACCGACCCACCTGAAGGTGGCCCCACAATAAAAGTGCCGGTGCCGTGGTAGGTAAACACTGAAGGGTTTTGGGCCATAACCCGGCGCACTAATGGGGAAACCTGCTCTATGACTCCGTAAGCAGGAGCATCTTCGCCAACATGTTTTACGGCCATAAATAGAGTCTGCCCGACCGGCGCCGCCTAAACCGGTATCAGGCGGTTAGGTGGCGCATTCTGAGTCGCCGACTTCTGCTACATAGGGGTCGGTTTCGTCAAAGTCGGTGTAGAACTCGGGCCCTTCGGTGGGCAGAGGGAACTGGTCAAGATCTCGCAGGCCTTTAGTTATTTCTGTCACCCCGCCGACTCGGTCTATCCACTGGCGGAAGGTTTCTGCGGCGAGGCGTTCGCCGACAAATTGGCGCATGACCCGCACTACGGCTTGAGGGGCATTGCGGGCGGGGAGTCGCAGGGCTTTGGTGCCAAAGTGAATTTGTTCTTGGCCGACGTAGCCGCCGAGCAGCATTTGGTAGCCGGGGGCTGATTGTCCGTGGGCTCGGCGTTCGGCGCCGAAGAAACCGATGTCGGCGGTGTGGTGTTGTCCGCAACTGTTGGGGCATCCGGAAATGTTTATGCGCACGCCGCCCACGTCGGCCAGGCCGGCTTCTTCGAGGGCTTGGTCGATTGCTTTGGCTAAGCCGCGGCTTTGTGTGACGGCCAGGTTGCAGGTGTCGGCGCCGGGGCAGGCCACCACATCGCGTACTAGTTCGGCGCCTGGTTGGGCCATGTTGGCGGTTAAGAGGTCTTGGTAGAGTTCGGGGAGTTGGCTTTCGTTGAGCCCGCGCAAGACAAAGTTTTGCCGGTTGGTGACTCGAATGTCGCCGGTGAATTTGCGCACTACTCCGGCGAGGGCGCGAAATTGGTGGCCGGTAATGTCGCCGAGTTCGCACCAGGCGTAGGCCGAGACGGTTCCGTTTGCTGCGCCTCGCACCACGTTGGCTTTTACCCACCGGTCGTAGGGGGTGCCGGGGCCGAGAGTTACGGCTACTCCTTGGCCGATAAGGGTGGGTGTTTGGTCGCTGTCTTGGCCGGCCGGGGTGTCGCCTAATTCTGTGACCACCGCGGGGATACCGCCGGGCCAGGTCGCCGAGGCAGGGAGGAGTTTCCGGATAGAGAAAACTTGTTTACGTACTTCTTCTATGCCGAGGTGTTCGACTACCCATTTCATGCGGGCCCGGAGTTTGTTGTCGCGGTTGCCGGTTTGGTCAAAGACCCGCAGTACGGATTCAATAGTTGGCAGCAGGTCTTGGCGACTGGTGAACTCTTCGAGGGCCAAGGCGGCAAATGGTGTGGTGCCTAACCCGCCGGCTACGAAGACGCGAAAACCGTGTTCGATCTGACCGTCTTCGGCGGTGCGTTTGGCGGCGATGACCCCGACGTCGTTGAACATGGCTTGGCCGCAGTCGGTGTCGCAACCTGAGAAGTTGATTTTGAACTTTCGGGGCATGCGTTGGGCGAGTGGGTTGCGCAGAAAATGCTGGTGTACGGCTTCGGCCCAGGCGCTTATGTCGAGAACTTCGTAAGGGCAGGCGCCGGCCAGGTGGCAGCCTTGCACGTTGCGTACGGTGTCGCCGCAGGCCTCTCGGGTAGAGAGCCCCACGGTGGCCAGTTTGCGCATAACGAGGGGGATGTCGTCGAGTTGCACAAAATGGAATTGTAGGTTTTGTCGGGTGGTGATGTGCCCCCAACCGCGGCTGTGTTCTTCAACAACTGCGCCGAGGAGGTCGAGTTGGTCGGCGGTCATTGAGCCGTAGGGCACTTTGACGCGCACCATGTGGTTGGTGCCGCCTTGTCGTTGGCCGTAGATGCCGTTGTTGAGGCGAAATACCCGAAAGACATCGGGGTCGAGTTGGTCGGCGTGGTAGAGGGCCAGCATTTCTTCGAACTTGACTATGTCTGCCTCGATGGCGGGGTCTAAGGGGGTGAGGGTGGCCTGGGGTGGGTTCATTTTGGGTCTCCAGAGGTAGACAGGTGGTCGGTGAGTTGATGCAGGTGGGTGTCGGTGACTTCGAGGGCCGCTACGGCACCGATGACCAACACGCTGGGGGCTTTTACCGGTACTCCGGGGAGTTCAGCCAGCGTGGTGCGGCGTATTTCTTGTTGGTCGGTGGTGGCGGAGCGGATGGCCGCTACTGGGGTGTCGGGGGCGAGTCCGCCGTCTTGAAGTTGTTGGGCTAAGGCAACAGTTCTGGAGGCGCCCATGAGGATGATCAGGGTGGTGCCCAGTTGGGCAGCTGCTTTCCAGTTGATGGGCTGGCCGGTGGCGGGGTCTTGGTGGCCGGTGATGACGGTGAACCCGCTGGAGTACCCGCGTTGGGTGACCGGAATGCCGGCGGCGGCGGGCCCGGCGATGGCTGAGGTTATGCCGGGTACTTCGGTTACTTCAGCTCCGGCGGCTCGTAGGGCGAGGGCTTCTTCTCCGCCGCGGCCGAAGACGAAGGGGTCGCCTCCTTTGAGGCGCACGACGGTTTCGGCTCGCTGGCTGGCGGTGATCAGCACGTGGTTGATGTGGTCTTGGTTGTTGATTTTACTGCCGGGGGTTTTTCCGACGTCGATGAGTTCGGCCCAGGGGGCGATGAGGGCCAGCACGTCGGGGTCGATGAGTCGGTCGTAGACAACAATGTCGGCGCGGGCTAAGAGTTTGGCGGCTCGTATGGTGAGAAGGTCGGCGCTGCCGGGGCCGGCGCCTACTAAATGTACGGTCATGAGGCTGCTGCGACTTGGTCTAGGCCCACGGAATCTAAACCCACGGCGTGGCGTAGGTAGATGCGCGCTTGGGGGTGTTGGCCACGGCAGAGGAGGGCGAAGGTGGTGTCAAGGGCGGCGGCCCATCCGGGGGATTCACTGCTGCCTAATTGGGTTTTCATTTCGTTGCGGGTTTCGTGGGCGAGGTCTAAGAGTGCGGTGTGTTCGGCGCCGATTTGTTGGTCGAGGCGTTTGCGTAGCCAGGTGGCGATGGCTGGGCTTTGGCCTTCGGTGGAGATGGTTATTTGGAGGCGTCCTTGACGGGTGATGGCGGGCAGGGTGTAGTTGCAGTTGGGGAGATCGTCGGCGCTGTTTACCCATATTCCGGCTGCTTCGGCGTCTTGGTGAACTTGGGCATCTATTTCTGGGTGGCCGGTGGCGGTGAGGGCGAGCCGGTAGGAGGCCACTTCTCCGCGTTGGTAGGGGCGTTGGTGCCAGCGCAGGTTTGGGTGGTTGGCTATGGCGGGTACGGCGCGGGGTGCTACCACGGTGAGGGCGGCACCCGCTTGGAGGAGTTCAATGCTTTTGCGGGCGGCGACTGGCCCGGCACCGACTAAGAGTACGGGGCGGTTTTGGAGGTTGAGGTTGATGGGGTAGGGGGTGGGGGAGGTCATGGTTAGAGGTGGATTCCGCATTCTGTTTTGTTGCTGGAGGTCCAGCGGCCGCTGCGGAGGTCTTCGTTCTCTGCTGGTCGTTCGGTGCAGGGCCAGCAACCGATAGATGAGTAGCCCTCAGCGGTGAGGGGGTTGGTCAAAATATTGTTTTGTTCCCAGTATTCGGTGAGGTCTTTTTCTGGCCAAGCGGCGAGGGGGTTTATTTTGATGAGCCCGCGTCGGTCTTGTTCAATAATTGGGGTGTGTGCTCGCTGGGGGCTGTCGGTGCGGCGTAACCCGGAGAGCCATGCGGTTTTGTCGGCGAGGGCTTGGTTGAGGGGTTCGACTTTGCGTTGGTTGCAGCATTGGTCGGTGTCGGCGGCCCAGAGGTCGGCGGCTGGGGGTTGGGGCCGTATTACTCGCAGGTTGATGCGGTAGCGTTTTTGTGCTTGGCGGAGGGTTTGGAGGGTTTGGGAAAAGTGGTAGCCGGTATCTAAGAAGATGACTTCGAGGTCGGGGTCGACTTTGAGGGCGAGGTCGATGAGGAGGGTGTCGGAAAATGAGGTGGTGAGGGCGAGGTTGTGGCCGAAGTTTTGTTGGGCCCAGGTAATGATTTCGCAGGGGTGGGCGGTTTCGTATTGGGTGTTGAGTTTTTCAATTTCGGTGGCGTTAAGGGCCGGGGTGCGTCGAATGTTTACCGTTGTGATGGTTTCCATGGTGCAATTCCTTAAACCTGAGTGATTTGGTCGGGATTAAGAAAAGACTGTAATCACAATGAAAACTCAACGCAACCTAAATACGACTATTTTTGTCGGGATTTGATTTTGCTGTGCATCTGCCAGACTAAGCGAATGCTAAATCAGCCAACACAAAACAGCCCCGGTGCCGAGGTGGCTGACCAAGTACGCAGCCTTATCGCTGACCTCAACCAGCGAGACTCCACAGACCAAGCGTTGGTCGAGGCGGCCAAGTTCGTCGCTCAAGCTCGCAAAGTGTTGGACGGCCCGGTGCGCCTTCGTTGGTACGAAGTAGACGTTGACGCCGATGACGAAACAGCCGCCAAACTTCAAAAAGAGTATCGACAGCATTCGCTGTTTCGTGGCGGCCATAACCCTTTGGCTCCTCCAATAACCATGAGCGAGGAAAGTCAAGCAGATGGGTCGAAGCGGATAGTGGGCATGCTTTGTTTGGGTTCTGAGCGAGAAGGGCCACCGCGTACCGTGCATGGCGGCATGGTGGCCGCAGTGTTTGACGATGTGCTCTCTGGGGTGTTGGCCACCGCCGGAGCCTCGGGTTCGGTGACCGGCAAACTCACCGTGCGCTATCGTCGGCCTACGCCAATAAATACTGATCTGCGTTTCGAGGCCTGGGTCGAGCATCACCAAGGTAGCCGCCTCACCGCCCGAGCCCAGTGTGTGGCCAACGGCGAGGTCACCGCCGAAGCCGAGGCTTTGTTTATCAGTTTGGATATGCGTTCCATGGGCAGTGCATGAGCCAGCAACCGGTGGTGTGTTTTGTTTGCACCGGTAATGCCGCCCGATCGGTTATGGCTCGTGCCATGTACGCCCAACAGATGCCTGAGGCCCAACCGTTAAGCGCCGGGACGCTGGTTCTTGAAGGCCAACCCATGAGCCTGCGTACCCGTCAGGCGTTACGAGATTTGGGTCTCGACGACCCGGGTCATCTCAGCGTGCAGTTTGATGAACGCCATGTGCATGCCGACCTGATGGTGGTGATGGAACCGGGACACATTGCGTGGATGCGCCGCCATTTTCCCGAAGCAGCGAGCCGCACCGCTTCGCTGCCTCGGTTGGTTCGCCACCTTCAACCAGGAAAAAACTTGGCTGAGCAACTGGCCGCCCTGCAACTCGCAGATCTTGAGGTCGAATCGTGGGAAGAAGTTATTGACCCAGCGGGCGGCGACCAAGAAGCATTTCATCGTTGTGCAGAGGAGCTCAACGAGTTGGTGAGCGAGTTAGCGAAGCGGTTGCGTTTATGAGCCCGCATCGTCGGGAGTCTTTTGTTTTAGCGTTGGCTACTGGTTTGGTGGGGGTCACTTTTGGTGTCTTTGCTGATTCTGCTGGATTTTCGCTCGCTCAGGCCATGGTTCTGTCGTCCTTAACCTTTACCGGGGCTTCTCAGTTTGCCGCTGTTTCGGTTATTGGTTCTGGGGGTACTCCGCTTGCTGCGGTAGGTAGCGCTTTGTTGTTGGCGGCTCGTAATAGTTTGTACGGCCCGGTGGTGGCTCCGTTGTTACGCACGAAATCTTTGGGCCGCCGAGCGGTGGCCGCCCATTTTGTTATCGACGAAACCACCGCTATGGCTACTGCTCAAAAAGATCCCGAAGCCGGGCGGGATGCTTTTTGGTTCACCGGTGTTTGGTTGTTTATTTTTTGGAATCTGGGCACCATGGCCGGCGTGGTGGCTGGCAGTTCGCTTGAGGACCCTCAGGCGTGGGGTCTTGATGCAGCGTTCCCAGCGGCTTTTGTGGTTTTGTTGGTGCCGCATATTAAAACTCGCCCGAGCCAAAGCACGGCTGCTTTGGGGGCGTTGATTGCTTTGGTGGCTGTGCCGCTAGTGCCGGTGGGGCTACCCATGTTGTTGGCGGCCTTAGCGGTCGGTTTGGGCTGGTGGATGCAACGCCAAAATGGTGACCCATTATGAGTTGGTCGGCCCTTTTGTTGTTAGCGGCCGGGGCGTATGCCTTTAAGTTGATTGGCATGTTGGTTGGGGATCGTTTGGCGACGCGTTTTTCTGTGGTGGCCAGTTTGTTGCCGGCGGCTTTGTTCGCGGCCATTATTGTTTTGATGACTTTCGCCGAGGGGGGCCGCTTGGTGTTTGATGCCCGTTTGGTGGGGGTGGCTGCGGGTGCGGTGGCGTTGTGGCGGCGGGCTCCTTTTGTGTTGGTGGTGCTTGTTGCTATGGCTTCTACGGCGGCTTGGCGGGCCGTCACTTAATCTGTGCGTTGTATTGACTAGCGTGACCTTGTGGACCAACCAGATTTTCAACCGGTGATACCGCCCGGTGTGTCGCCGTCAATCAAACGCATGTTGTCGCGACCGCGACCGCGATGGCGGGGAGTTATTCATCGGGTAGCGGTGCCTTGTTCGTTGGTGGCCGGAGCCATCACCGTTGCTTATGCTCCGGCGGGGAGTGATCGTTTTGGGGCGGCGGTGTATGCCTTTGGGGCGTCGTTGATGTTTATCGCTAGTGCGTTGGTGCATCTCAAGCATTGGCCGATTCCTCTGTGGGAGCGTTTGTTCCGTTTTGACCATGCCGCAATTTTTGTGTTGATTGCTTCGGGTGCTACCCCGGTGGCGATTACGGCACTTAGTGGTCGTTCGGAAGCGCTCATGTTGTGGGCGGTGTGGATTGGGGCTGCAGTGGGGGTGGGTTTGCGGTTGTTGCCGTTTCATCCGCCGAAGGGGTTGATGAATACGTTGTTTTTGGTGCTGGGTTGGGTGCCGATTTTGGTGGCCACTGATTTGTATCATGCTTTGAGCCTCACGGTGTTGGTGCTTATTGGGGTTGAGGCGGTGTTGTATAGCGCCGGGGCGCTCATGTTGGGGGCGCGTTGGCCGAACCCTTCTCCGCATGTTTTTGGTTACCACGAGATATGGCATGTGCTGGTTACCTGTGCGGTGGCGGTGCATTACGTGGTGGTGGTTTTGATAACCAATGCCTGACCGGTGGGTGGGCTGTGACTGCGATAGGTTGCCAGCGTGAGATGGTTTTTTGTATTGATGACCTTGGTGGCGGTGTCTTGTGGGTCGACGTCGGTGACCGACCCGGCGCAGGCTCAGGACTGCACAGAGCTCGTTGAGGCGGGACGTGCGGTGGCCGAGCGGGTGTTGGAGCGTTTAGAAGGCCAAACGTTGTCTGAGTTAGAAGCGGCTGATCCAGAAACTCCGTTTGCTCCTATTGAGCGGTTGATGCGTTCTGATGAGTTCACGCAGCGGGCGGTGGTTTTGGGTTGCGGTACTGATCAGTTGCGGTTGCAGGCTTGTTCGGTTTACGCCGATTTAGAGTTTGATGCCCAAGGCGAGTTGGCGCGAGATTTTTTAGCTCCTTATTTAGCGGCTTGTGACTGACCTCTTGGTTTAGAGTGATGGGGTACCCGAATCTACGTACGGAGTTTTCATCCTCATGACCAGCAATCGACTTTCTCAACGCATTGGCGCTATTGCCGAATCGGCCACTATGGCCGTGGATAAAAAAGCCAAGGCCCTTAAGGCGGCCGGTGAGCCGGTTATTGGTTTTGGGGCCGGTGAGCCAGACTTTGCTACCCCGCCTCACATTGTTGAAGCGGCTGTAGAGGCGTGTTTGAATCCGGCGTCGCATAAGTACACCCCGGCGGGCGGGCTGCCGGTACTCAAAGAAGCGTTGGTAGAAAAAACGGAGCGTGATTCTGGTTGGCGGCCTACGGCGTCGCAGTTTTTGATTACTAACGGCGGCAAGCATGCGGTGTATAACTCGTGTGCTGTGTTGCTAGACCCCGGCGACGAGGTGTTGCTGCCGGCTCCTTATTGGACGACTTACCCGGAGTCCATTGCTTTGGCGGGCGGCGTTGCCGTGCCGTTGCTTACCGATACGGCGGCTGGTTTTAAGGTGACCGTGGATCAACTTGAAGCGGCGCGCACCGACCGCACTAAGGCTTTGATGTTTGTGTCGCCGTCGAACCCAACGGGGGCGGTGTATTCGTTGGAGGAAATTCAAGCCATTGGGCGCTGGTGTGTGGAGCACGGCATTTGGGTTATCGCTGACGAGATTTATGAACATTTGACTTACGACGGTCATGAGCATCATTCCATTCGAGCTGCGGTGCCTGAGTTGGCGGATACGTGTTTGATCGTCAACGGGGTGGCTAAAACTTATGCCATGACTGGGTGGCGTGTGGGGTGGATGATCGGCCCCGAAGACGCTATTAAGGCGGCCACTAACTTGCAGTCGCATGCCACGAGCAACGTGGCCAACGTGTCGCAGTACGCAGCGTTGGCGGCCGTGTCGGGAGATTTGTCGGCGGTGGTTGAAATGCGCTCGGCTTTTGACCGGCGTCGGGTGGTGATGACGCAGATGCTTCAGGCCATTGATGGGGTGGAGATGTTGGTGCCGCAGGGGGCTTTTTATGCGTACCCAGATTTGTCGGCCTTTTTGGGTCGAGAGATTGCTGGTCGGGTGGCTACGACGACGAGCGAGTTGGCGGCCATTATTTTAGATGTTGCTCAGGTAGCGATTGTGCCTGGTGAGGCTTTCGGCACACCTGGTTATGCCCGTTTGTCGTTTGCTTTAGGCGACGATGATTTGGTTGAAGGGGTTAGTCGTATCGCTGACCTGTTGGGCGGTTAATGCGGTGACCGTGGCGGCCCCGGGGGGTTCTTGGGTTTCGCCGTTAACGGCTCAAGCAGTAGTGGCTGGGGCGGTAAGCCCGGGTGAGGTTCAGGTGCATGATGGCCAGGTGTGGTGGTCGGAAAGCCGTCCCGATGAAGGCGGCCGCACCGTGGTGGTGTGCGACGGGGTTGATGCCGTTGGGCCAGAAATAAATGTTCGCACTGCTGTTCATGAGTATGGCGGTGGGGCGTGGACGGTGGTGGCGGGGCGACTGGTTTTTTCTGATTTTTCTGATCAGCGTTTGTACCGTCAAGAGGCAGATGGCTCGTTGACGGTTTTAACTCTGGAGCCTGAGGAATCGCGGGGTTTGCGTTACGCCGATGGCTGCCCCACGCCCGATGGCCGATGGTTGGTGTGTGTGCGTGAACGGCATGGGGTTTCGTTGCTTGAACCCGAGAACGAGATTGTGGCCGTGGCTCTCGATGGCACCCAAGAAGTGCGGGTGTTGGTGGAGGGCCCAGATTTTGTGTCTAACCCGCGGGTGTCACCTGATGGTTCTCAGTTGTGTTGGGTGCAGTGGGATCACCCTGATTTGCCGTGGGATAACACTGAGTTGTGGTTGGCCGATTTTGACGATGGGGTGCTGAGCAATCAGTGTTTGGTGGCGGCGGAAGGTGAGTCGTTTTTTCAACCAGCGTGGAGCCCCGATGGGGTGCTGCATGTGGTCACCGATCGGGACAATTGGTGGCACTTGTACCGGGTAGAGGGCGACGGTTTGCGGCAGTTGACTTTTGGCGACTTAGAGGTGGCGACGCCGCAGTGGGTGTTCGGCTTGAGCCGCTATGCCTTTGTGGGTGATGAGGTGTGGTTGGCTTTTACCCAAGAGGGCACCGACCATTTGGGGGTTTTGTCTGCCGATGGCCAGTTGCGTCGGGTGGAGACTTCTGCCACCAGCATCAACTCGTTGGCGGCTTATAGCGAAGGTGTGGTGGCGGTGCTGGCGTCGTTTGGTGAAGAGCCAGCGGTGACGGTGGTTACGGGCACCGAGAGCCAAACGCTTTCGGTTCGCCGAGATTTGGGTCTTGACTCGTCGTGGTTTCCGCAACCTGAGATGGTGACTTTTGCCAGCAGCAATAATGAGGTGGCTTATGCCTTGGTGTATCCGCCCACCAACCCTAATTTTGAAGCCGAAGAGGGGCAGGCCCCGCCGTTAATGGTGTTGGCTCACGGGGGCCCTACCGGAGCGGCCCGCACTCAGTTGCAATTGTCTGTTACTTATTGGACCAGTCGGGGCTTTTGTGTAGCCGATGTGAATTATCGGGGCTCTACCGGGTACGGTCGGACTTTTCGCCACCGCTTGTGGGGCAATTGGGGGGTGCTTGATGTTGAGGATTGCCTTGCCGTGACCCAGCATTTGGTGGACCAGGGCAAAGCCAATGGCGACCGTTTGGCTATTAAAGGGGGCAGCGCCGGCGGGTTCACGGTGTTGGCGGCCGTTACTTTTTACGACCTGTTTTCTGCAGGGGCTAGCCGCTACGGGGTGGCAGACCTTGCTGCTTTAGCGGCCGACACTCACAAGTTTGAAGCCCGTTACCTAGATCGCTTGGTGGGTCAATGGCCCGAAGATGAGGCGGTTTATGCCCAGCGGTCGCCTATTAATCATTTGGATCAATTGGCCACCCCCATGTTGTTGTTGCAGGGTTCTTTGGACAAAATCGTGCCCCCTAACCAGGCGCACCTTATGGCGGAGGGCCTGCGGCAACGCCGGGTGCCGTTTGCTTTGCTGGAGTTCGCCGACGAGGGCCATGGTTTTCGTAAAGCAGAGAATCAGGTGCGAGCCCTCGAAGCCGAGCAGGCTTTTTTTGCGGACCGGTTTGGTTTTGTGGCTGCCGATGATTTGCCGCCGCTAAACATTGAGGGTTAACAACCCATTTACAAAAAGAGGTTGCGTTAGAGGTCTGCAGCAGCCACGATGTTGTTATGGCACGTGTACTGGTCACCGAGCAAATAGCTAAAGCAGGACTAGCAGTTTTGCGCCAGGCCGGCCATCAGGTTGATGTGCAAGAGGGTTTAGACGAACCGGGTTTGTGGGCTGCACTAGAAGGTGTACAGGCGCTGATTGTGCGCTCGGCGACCCAGGTAACACCGCAGATGTTGGCCGCCGGCCAAGACCTGGTGGTGGTGGGACGGGCCGGGGTGGGGCTCGACAACGTTGATGTGGAGGCTGCCTCAAACCAAGGGGTGTTGGTGGCTAATGCTCCGTACGCCAATTCTGTTTCTGCAGCTGAACACACTATGGCTTTGTTGCTGGCCGTGGCCCGCAATGTTCCTCAAGCGCATCGAGATTTGGTGGACGGAAAATGGAACCGTGCTCAGTGGACCGGCGTGGAGTTGTCGGGCAAGACTTTAGGGGTGATCGGGTTGGGACGTATCGGCCGGTTGGTGGCCGATCGAGCTAAGGCATTTGGCATGCATGTGGTGGCCCATGACCCTTACCTTGAGGCCATACCGCCGTGGGTGACGTTGGTTCCGCTCCAAGAGTTGGTGGGCCAGGCAGATTTTTTGACTTTGCATTTGGCTCGCACCCCAGAGACCGTAGGTTTGGTTAATGCCGAGTTGTTGTCGTATGCCAAACCTAATTTGCGGGTAGTGAACGTGGCTCGAGGTGGGGTAATTGACGAAGATGATTTGGCGGCGGCTATTGTTTCAGGCCAAATAGCAGGAGCGGCCTTAGATGTTTTTGCTGTAGAGCCCACTACCGAGTCGCCGTTATTTGGGTTGCCCGGGGTGGTGGTTACCCCGCATTTGGGAGCTTCGACGGCGGAAGCGCAAGACAAAGCGGGCACCGATATTGCTGAACAGGTGGTGTTGGCGCTGGCCGGTAAACCGGTCCCGTTTGCGGTGAATCAAAAATAAGAGTTGCATTGTGCGGTAAAGACCTGCCTATGATGTGGGGGATGCAACAGTTCACTTACCTCCTTCTGCTTACTTAGGGCGAACGCCTACATATTCGTTCGTCCGAACCTCCTTGCCTCCGGGCCGGGGGGTTTTTTCGTTTTCTGAAAGAAATAAAAACCGAAGCATCATCAACCAATCAACCAGGAGCCAACCATGAGCACCCCCGACAACAAAGAACGGGTAGTTATTTTTGACACCACCTTGCGTGATGGCGAACAATCGCCGGGCATTTCGCTGGACGTGGTTGAAAAATTAGAGATTGCTGAACAGTTGGCCCGTTTGGGGGTTGATTACATTGAGGCCGGGTTCCCTATTGCCAGTCAGGGCGACTTCGAAGCAGTGCAGGCCATTGCTACGTCGGTTAAGGGCCCGGTAATTTGTGGCTTGTCGCGTACGGCGCATAAAGACATTGACCGTTGTTGGGAAGCTATTGAACCGGCGGCAAAGCGGCGTATCCATACGTTTATTGCTACCAGCCCAACGCACATGGAATTTAAGTTAAAGATGAGTCCGGAGCAGGTGTTGGCTGAGGCGGCGTCGGCGGTGAAGCGGGCTCGGGAGTACACCGATGATGTGGAGTTCAGCCCGGAGGATGCTTCTCGCTCTGATTTTGATTTCATGTGCGAGGTGTTGCAAGCGGTGGTCGACAACGGGGCGGGCACGCTGAATATTCCCGACACGGTGGGTTTTGCTACGCCGACGGAGTGGGCGAAACGCATTGCCGATATTCGCAAACGGGTGCCGGGCGATTACGTAATTTCGACGCATTGTCACAATGACTTAGGTTTGGCGGTAGCCAACTCGTTGGCTGCTGTTGATGCCGGGGCCCGCCAGGTGGAGTGCACTATTAACGGTATTGGTGAGCGTGCGGGTAATGCGGCAATGGAAGAAATCGTTATGGCTATAAATACTCGGCCTGATATTTACCCCAATGTGGAGGTGTCTATCCGTACCGAAGAGTTGGCGCGTTCTAGCCAGATGGTGAGCCGTTTGACCGGTTATCCGGTGCAGTTCAACAAAGCGGTGGTTGGTCGTAATGCATTTGCTCACGAGGCGGGCATTCATCAACATGGGGTACTTAATGAGCGCACGACTTACGAAATTATGGACCCCGCTGCGGTGGGTCAAGGGGAAAGCCAGTTGGTTTTGGGCAAGCATTCGGGACGGGCGGCCTTTAAAGACCGTTTGGCAAAACTGGGTGTTGCTATTCAAGGCGATGCGTTGAATGCGGCGTTTACTCGCTTTAAAGAGTTGGCGGATCGCAAGATTCAACTCACCGATGCCGATTTGGAGGCTTTGGTGCATGAAGAAATTGGTGGCCAGGCCGAGCATGCTTACGAGTTGGTCAGCGTGGAGGCTCGTGGGGGCACTACCACTACGCCATCGGCTGATTTGGTGTTGGAAATCAACGGGGAAACTCTGGAGGTCTCGTCGGATGGTGACGGCATGATCGATGCTTGTTGCACGGCCATTAAAAACGCTACGGGGGTAGAGGGCCATTTGACCGACTATTTGGTGACGTCGGTTACTGGTGGGGTTGATGCGTTGGCCGATGTGACGTTGTCGTTTGAAAGCGACGATGGGGTCAAGGTGGCGGGCCGTGGGTTGTCTACCGATGTGGTGGAAGCTTCGGCGCGAGCTTTTTTGTCGGCGCTTAACAAGATTGCTCGCATTCGTTCTTCGGGCGAGGACCCTAATGCGGTGGAGCGTCCGGGGCACATTGGCTGAGTTTCTGGTCTTGCCAGCATTCGGCCGGTAAGGTGGCGGGGTACCCGATGTGGAGGAAATGCTATGACTGTCACCCTTGGATCTCGAGAACTGCAAGCAAAGTTGGGCACCGGTGAAACGGTGATCATGCTTGATGTGCGCACCAGTGCAGAATACGAGACCCGGCATATTCCTGGTTCAGTGTTGGTGCCTTTGGATGCTTTGTCGGGCCGTTGTTCAAAACTCGGCGACTTGCCGGGCACCGTGGTGTTGGTCTGCGAGTCGGGCATGCGTTCTGAGGAGGCATGTCAAAAACTTGCGGCCACTGGTTGCGGTAATGCCCAGGTGCTTGCCGGCGGCATCATGTCGTGGGCCGAAATTAATGGTGATTTGATCTACGGTGAGGCTCGTTGGGCTATGGACCGTCAGGTGCGGTTGACCGCTGGGTCTTTGGTGGTGCTTGGCGTGTTGCTTGATTTTGTGGTGCCGGGCTTGCGTTATTTGTCATTGTTTGTGGGGGCCGGTCTGGTGTTTTCTGCCGTGACGAACACTTGCACTATGGCCTTGGGTCTGGCAAAGTTGCCTTATAACCGTGGTCCGGTGGTCGACCCAGACGCAACCATTGCCAAGTTGCGTAAAGGCTTGGAGCTTTCTGCCTAATGATCTTTGACCAGTACTACTTGGATTGCCTTTCTCAGGCTTCGTATTTGGTGGGCGATGAATCCACAGGACGGGCGGTGGTCGTGGACCCTCGCCGCGATGTGGGGGAGTATTTGGCTGATGCTGAGGCCAAGGGTCTTACCATCGAGCTGGTTATCGAAACCCATTTTCATGCCGATTTTTTGTCGGGCCATTTAGAGTTGGCGGCCGCTACGGGCGCTGAGGTGGCGTATTCGTCGGTGGCCAGCCCGGCTTTTGATTTTCGCGCTATGCAAGATGGTGAACGGGTGAGCCTTGGCGAGGTGGTTTTAGAGTTCCGTCATACGCCGGGGCACACGCCAGAGTCCATGAGCATTGTGGTGTGGGAACACGCTGATGATGCAGAACCCCATGCGGTGTTGACCGGCGACACGCTGTTTATCGGCGATGTGGGTCGACCAGATTTGTTGAGCTCGGTGGGTTTCGCTCAGGATGATTTGGCCAGCCAACTCTATGACAGCTT